>CAYSRH010000104.1:0-7209 GCA_964433245.1 uncultured Bacteroidales bacterium
CCCTATCACAAAAGAATGGATGACCGGGATATTGAAGAGATCTCCACATCGATCTTTGAACAGGTTTTTAATGAGATCAATATAAGGCTGGATCAAAAGAATAAATCATCAAAGGATCAATATTGAGTTGGGTTTAGATTATGGATAAAACTGCTGAAACCGAAAACAAAGAACGAATCATGAGTGATCCCAATGAAAATAAACCGGGATATAAAAAAACCAAGCTGGGTTGGATCCCTGAAGAGTGGGAAGTTGTAAAACTTAATAATATTGCTGATATAAATCCAAGTAAATCTAAAATCAAAAATGAAGAAATACTAGTTTCGTTTGTTGGGATGGCTGATGTCTCAAATGAAGGTAAAATAATAAATTCAACCGCAAAAAAATTTAAAGAAATAAAAAATGGTTTTACACCATTTGAGGATGGAGATATCCTTATTGCAAAAATAACTCCCTGTTTTGAAAATGGGAAAGGCTTATTAGCTAATAATTTTATTAATGGGAAAGGATTTGGCAGCACAGAATTTCATGTAGTTAGAGTGCATGAAGATATATCCACAGAATACATTTATTATCATACCCAATCTTATAGACTCAGGAAAACAGGTGAAAGAAATATGACAGGAACCGCTGGTCAAAAAAGGGTCCCAAAAGACTTTATAAAAAATTATAAAGTACCTCATCCTCCCCTCCCCGAACAGCAAAAAATCGCCCAAATCTTCTCCACCTGGGACCGGGCCATAGACAAAACCGAAAAGCTGATCGAAAAAAAGCAACGGCTGAAAAAAGGATTGATGCAAAAGTTGCTGAGCGGGAAGGTTCGGTTTCCGGAATTTACTGAACCATGGGAAGAGGTCAAACTTGGTGAAATATTTAGTGAAAGAGTAGAAAGAGGGTATAACAACCTTCCTTTACTTGCAATCACAGATCATAATGGAGTGATGTATAGAGATCAATTGGATAAAAAAGATACCTCTAATCCTGATAAATCCAAATATAAAAGAATATGTCCCGGCGATATTGGATACAATACCATGAGATTGTGGCAGGGAAGATCTGCTTTATCCAAATTAGAAGGGATTGTTTCACCAGCCTATACCATTGTCACTCCAAATGAGAAAGTTGATTCCTTGTTCATGAGTTATTTATTCAAATTGCCCAAGACAATCCATCTGTTTTACAGATATTCCCAGGGTTTGGTAAGTGACACCTTAAATTGTAAATATAAGCACTTCAAATTGGTGCATGTTCAATTACCACCTAATAAAGAAGAACAAACCAAAATTGCTAATACTCTGAAAACATTAGATAAGGAAATTGATCAATTGAAAATCCAAAATAAATTGCTTCAAAATCAAAAGAAAGGTTTAATGCAGCAATTGTTGACTGGGAAGATAAGAGTAAAAACATAAATACATAAATACATAAATACTAACTATAAGAAGCATATTATGATACAAATATCATTGACAGATTTTGTTGATTTCGCATCCAAATCCGGTTCACCGAAACAAACAAAGGTCCAGCAACTAAAAAATCGAGAGGCTTATCATCCGGCCATGGATTTTTGGAAACCTCTGCGAGAAAAAATAATTGAAATGCATCAAAATAGTGAAAATAAAACTGTCTTAGACGATTTAATGGATGAAGCGCTCCATAAAACCAAATTAGAAAATTATCCGGATGCAATTAAGGGTTATAAAAAGTTCCTTGGAAGAAAAAATATTGATTGGTTTGATCCGCCAGCCAGTAATTGGGAATATTCTGACCTGGAGATAAAAATTAACCCCGAAGCCGGTCTTTTGATTGAAGGGACTCCCTACCTGATAAAATATCATTTTAAGAAAGAACCATTAGCGAAAAATCGAGCACAGGCTATTATTAAACTTATGGAACTTAGTTTGTTTGAAGATTGCCCTGATGGCTGTGAATTTGCAGTGTTAGATGTTCAAAGATCAAATCTATTAACAAAGGATAGACGAATATCGGATATTACTCCTTTATTAAATGCGGAAGCAAATTCTTTTATATCCCTGTGGAATCAGTTATAATAAATATTATGTCAAAATCTAATCACGTGATCCCCAATTCCAAAGGCGTATGGGACGTAAAAATAAGAATTCAAAAGGGTCAATAAACATACAAATACAAAGAAAGATGCCACAGATACTGGCAGGAAATGGAGTAAAAATCAAAATACGGAAGCTTTCAGAGGAAAAACAGTCATAGGAACTATATCCGCCAAAAGGATAAGGAATCATAAAACTACATAGAAATGACCATTGAAGAATTACGATATTTGATAGAATCAGAAGATCGCGTAGAATTTAAAGAAGCAAAGGGGGGTAACTATTCCTTTAACGGAAGTAATCATGTTGATCCCAAAAGAAGACGTCGATGTATATTAGGATATGTAACTGCTATAGCTAATGAAGGAGGTGGGTACTTAATATTTGGTGTAAAAGATAAATATCCACATGAAATTGTAGGTACCCAACAAAGCAATAGATCGGAAGGGCAATTAGAGAGTAATATTTATAATCACACAGGAATTCGCGTTAGTACTGAATCCCTATATGATGAAGAAAAAAGACGAATATTGGTTATAAAAATTCCATGCCGACCCATCGGAAAAGTGTATAAATTCGAAGATGTTCCATTAATGAGAATTGGAGAAGAGTTAAAACCAATGTCCGATGAAATGTATCTTAAAATTCTTCAAGAACAAGAACCTGATTTTTCCCAACAAATTTGTAAAGGAGCTACAATTGATGATCTTGATCCTAATGCAATCCAAGCCCTTAAAGAAAAATATGCTCGAAAACAAAATAATTCTCAATTCTTAACTTTAAAAAATCATCAAATCCTTAATGATCTTGATCTTATTTACAAAAATAAAGTTACTAATGCGGCAATTATACTTTTAGGCAAAAATGAAACCATTAAAAAAAATATCCCACAAGCTTCAGTCATATTAGAATACAGAAAAAATGAGCATCAAATATCCTTTGATCAACGCAATTATTTTCAAGAACCCTATTTTATAATGATTGACAAACTTTGGGATCAAATAAATCTCAGAAATGGAATTATTCCTGTTCAAAATGGTCCTTATATATTTGATATACCCTATTTCAATCCAGAAGTAATTAGAGAAGCTTTTAATAATGCTATTGCTCACAGAGATTATCGTAAAACCAGTGAAATACTTATAAAACAACACCCTACCCGATTGGAAATTACTAATCCAGGTGGTTTTCCTGCAGGTGTAAATTTATCAAATATCTTAACGGTTGCGAGTACTCCAAGAAATCGTTTGCTTTCAGATGTTTTACAAAAAACAGGAATCGTAGAAAGATCCGGGCAAGGAGTTGACAAAATTTTTTATCAAATGTTATCAGAGGGGAAAAAAGCTCCAGACTATTCTTCTTCTGATGATTTTCAAGTAAACCTATTACTATCGGCAATTATAGAAGATAAGGCTTTTGCTTTGTTTATTGAATCAATCCAATCAGAATATAAAGAGGATGAAAAATTGTCTGTATTTGAAATTATCGAATTGAGCAAAATCAAAGATGGATTACCAAGAAAAAATATTGATCTTAAAATTCTTGAAAAATTATTACAAAGGGGATTGGTTGAAAAGAAAGGAAAAACGAAAGGAGTAAAATATATATTATCTCGGGAATATTTTGAGTTTATCGATAAAAAAGCTTCTTACAGCAAAGAAACCGATTGGGATGAACAACAAGCCTTCTATATAATTTTACAACACCTCCAAAAGTTTAAAAAAGCCAAGATGAAAGATATCGTAGAACTTTTTGAAGGTCGATTGACAAGAAAACAGGTTAGATATATTGTTGGTAAATTAGTCGATCGAAATGACTTAGAAAAAGAAGGGAAAGGGAAAGGGACGGTATATACGATTGGTGAAAATTATATAAGAACCATGAATATATTATCAAAAGCAATTGATATTGGGTTAAAACAGATGAAACAAAATGGAGATTTAGATAAGGAAAATTAAATTGGCCAAAAATTGACCAAAAAATTGACCAAAAATTGTTGATAAAAATTATTACATGTTGATAATCTAAGAAATATTAACAGGGTGTTAACACAAAAAATGACCAAAAAAACAAAAAACCCGGTTTTTCAACCGAGGATTTTTTGCGGCCCGATGAAGCCAAGCGGGCTGAACCAGGTCGACTTATTGAATAAAAACGCTGTTTTGGGGGCACAGCGTTTGAAACCTTTGTAAGTTCCCTACACATGGTAAAGAATGGAGCAAATATACAAAATAAAGAGTTGTTTTTCAACAACCCTTTACCGATTGGGGACACCCCAATCCACTTAATCTTAATTATTAATATATACGCAATTGGGCCAGATATTATTGCAATCCTAAATAAATTTCTAGAATATGTCTCAAAACGTCTCATTTAAGGAAGATCACATATCCCAGATTCCGGCCTTGGAACTGTTGGTTAAGCTCGGCTACCAATACCTTTCGCCAGAAGAAGCCGACCGGCAAAGAGGCCACAAATCTTCCAACGTTCTGCTCCAAAATATACTGGAAAACCAGCTAAGAAAGCTCAATACCATCCATTATCGCGGTGAGCAATATGCTTTTTCCAACCACAACATACAAAACGCCATCAAGGCGCTCAAAAACTTTCCTTTGAAGGACGGTTTGATCACCACCAGCGAAAAGGTGTACGACCTGATCACCCTGGGCAAAAGCTTTGAGGAAAACATCAAAGGCGATTCCAAAAGTTTTATGATGCAATGCATCGACTGGGACAATCCCCGGAACAATGTGTTTCATGTTGCTGCCGAATATGCTGTACAACGGAGCGGAACCACCGAAACCTACCGGCCGGACATCGCCCTTTTTGTCAATGGCATCCCCTTCTCCGTAATAGAAGCCAAAAGACCGGATTTGTTGACTTCCGACAACAAGTCCCCCCTTGAACAAGCCATCTCCCAGCATTTGCGAAACCAACAACCCGACGGGATCATGGGTTTTTACATCTATACCCAGGTGCTGGGAGCCATCTGTTCCAACGATGCCAAATTTGCCACAACCGGTACGGATCCGGAATACTGGTCGTACTGGAAAGAACAAGAACCCAGGGAACAACAGTTGTATGATCTTGTGAACACTACCCTGGAAAAAGAGCAAAAAGATAAGCTGTTTGCCGGAAAATATGAATATGTAAAATCCTGGTTTGACAAAAAAGAGGAGAACAAAGTTTCTGTCACAACCCAGGACAAACTGCTATACCATGTCTTTCATCCGGAACGGTTGATCGAGTTGGCCAAAAAGTTTATTGTATATGACGAAGGCACAAAAAAAATCGCCCGGTATCAACAATATTTCGCAGTTAAAAACACCTTGCAGCGGGTCAGACATCTGGAAGGAGGTCAACGGCAAGGCGGTGTGATCTGGCATACCCAGGGAAGCGGCAAATCATTAACCATGGTGATGCTGGCCAAATCACTGGCCATGGAACCCACCATTCAAAATCCGCAGGTTGTCCTTGTAACAGACCGCGTTGACCTGGATGATCAAATTTACGGTACTTTTAAGAACTGCGATGCGGATGTGGTACAGGCCAACACGGGAAAACACCTGGGACGGCTGATCAACTCCGGTACGGATAAGATCATTACCACCGTCATCGACAAATTCGAGGCGGCAATAAAGAAAGGGGAGGTCATCAACGATTCGGCGGACATCTTTGTGCTGGTGGATGAATCGCACAGGAGCCAGTACGGAGAATCGCACGTACGCATGAAGAAGGTATTTCCTAACGCCTGCTACATCGGTTTTACGGGCACTCCCCTGATGCGACAGGACAAGAATACAGCCCAGAAGTTTGGTGGATTCATCGACAAGTACACCATCGACCAGGCTGTGAAGGACAATGCGGTGGTACCCCTGTTGTATGAAGGAAGGGAAGTGGTTCAGGATGTGAACCGGAATCCTATCGATACCTATTTCGACATGATCTCCGAACCCCTGACCAACTATCAGAAGGCAGACCTGAAGAAGAAATTCAGCCGTTCCGACCAGCTCAATGAGGCAGAACAGAAAATACACCGAATCGCCTGGGATGTGAGCCTTCATTTTAGAAATGAATGGCAAGGCACTGGTTTCAAAGGACAATTGACTGCACCCAATAAAAAGCGAGCTGTTAAATACAAAAGGTTCTTCGATGATATCGGATTGATCTCTACCGAACTGCTTATATCCGGGCCGGATACAAGGGAAGGATTCGATTCCTTCTACGAAGAACCGGATAACGAGGTGCTGAAATTTTGGCAACAAATGATGCACCGGTATGGGAGCGAAAAGCAGTACAACAAGCAAATCATCAATGCCTTTAAGAAATCGGAAAAACCCGAAGTGATCATTGTGGTCGACAAGCTGCTGACCGGTTTTGATGCCCCCCGGAATGTGGTGCTGTATATCACCAGAAGTCTGAAAGAGCACTCCCTGCTCCAGGCCATCGCCAGGGTAAACCGCGTATTTGAAGGAAAGGATTACGGATTCATCATCGACTATTACGGCATATTGGGCGAGCTGGACCAGGCGCTGAACATGTACAGTTCGCTTTCCGAATTCGATGAAGAAGACCTGGAAGGAACCCTGACCAGCGTGCGGGAGGAGATTGATAAGCTTCTAGAAAAGCACAGCCAGCTATGGGATATCTTTAAAACCATTGAGAACAAACAGGATGAGGAAGCCTATGAACAATTGTTGCAAGACCAGAAAATAAGAGAAGAATTTTACGACCGTTTATCGAGTTTCAACCGAACCTTAAAGGTTGCATTGTCGACGATGGAGTTTATCGAAAAAACCCCGGAGAAAATTATTGACAAGTTCAAAGAAGATGCTCAATTCTTCCAGCGCCTCCGCATATCCGTCAAGCGAAGGTATTCGGATGAGATAGACTACAAGCAGTATGAAAAACAAATTCAAAAGCTGATCGATACGCACATTACATCCAATGAAGTAATCCAATTAACCGATCAGGTGAATATTTTTGAACAGGAAAAATTTGCCCGTGAAGTAGAGAAAATAGGAGGAAAAGCCGCCAAGGCCGATACCATTGCCTCCAGGACCAAGAAAACCATCAACGAGAAAATGGATGAAGATCCGGTTTTCTACAAGAAGCTATCCAAACTGCTGGAAGAGGCTAT
>CAYSRH010000105.1:0-7207 GCA_964433245.1 uncultured Bacteroidales bacterium
AAACGGTAAAATCATGTAACCCGCTAACAAAAGCTCCTGAAACTTCATTGCTCCCCTTGATAGACAAAGAGAACAAAGAATTTCCTGTCAACAAGGCTGAATTATAAGCCTCAGTCAGTTCATCGCTGATAAATTGAATATATTGGTGTTCCTTATCATCAGAAACAATGGCAGAAGCAAGCAAAGTTGTTTCTGCGGGGCGGTTTGACCAGGTTGTATTGTTCTCAGGTGCATGTTCCACAAGATAAAGATCCAAATGATATTCCTCTTGTAAATTTCCTCCGGTCAAAGTATCTTGCTTAGCCAATATTTGAATGATGACACTATCTGCCAATTGGTTGTTTCCTTCAATAAGAAAAGAAAAGAATGTTTCCTTATCGATACCTGTATTATTGTTATAGACATGCCATTGCAAATTAGCTGAAGCCGAGTCATTCTGTTCAAAAACGGTGAGATGTGTATGCGTATGCTGTGTGGTATAAGGTGGATCAAAAGCCAGTCGAAGTCGTGTTTTATTATGCAATCCGGTCACTTGAATACCCGGTGTTTGATTTGGACTTTTAAGCAGGAAAGCAACTGAATCAAGTCCTTTATTTAAAGCATTATTCAAATAAGCAATCAATTCATCATTTCTTATTGAATGAAGAGCAAAATCCAGATTACTTACATTCGTAGAAGCCAATTGCAAGGTCGGAGGAATTAAATCTGACCAAATAAAATCCTCCAGATTCCATCCTTCTGTGTCAAATGCAAAGAGTTGTAAATCGTAATTTTGCAATGTGTCCACATTTCCTGTATCGCCTTGCTTTACATAAATCTCCAGTGTAGCATCCTTTATTTGAGCAGATACATCAGACAAATCAAATTTCATAATCATCTGTTTGGATTTGCCTGCATTAGAACTGTTAATAACATGCCAACGATCACCCAACATGTTGGTATCCCCTTCCTGAACAATTGTTACCGCAGAATGCACAGATTTATCTGCCGGGCGAGGAGAGAATTCAAAAGACAAATAAAGCTGATCGAAAACTCCGGAGACAACATCTGCTGAGTATCCACTATCTGCTCTAATAAGGAAAGAAACAGAATCTTGATTCTGATCAAGAGCTTCCTGGATATAATCGAATAAACCAGTATTTGAAAAACCGTAAGAGGACAATTCTCCTTCCGTGTTTATCAGGACAGATGCCAGTAAAGTGTCGGCTGAAGGACGTGAACTCCAGGTTATTGAGTCATTCCATTCTGTATCATCCACGCCATAGAGCAGAAGTTGCATCTTGTCATTTTCATTTCCAACTCCCAAGGAAGCAGCGAATTTCAAAGCAACATGATTAGGATCCTGGTTAAGATGACTGATATCAAATTTAAGGAGTACTTCTTTTGAATTGTTCCCGGTTTCATTAAAACTCACTTCCCATTCATTTTCGAAACTACTGGAATCATTATTTTCCAGAAGATTTAAGAAGCTTACAGGGGAATTTAATTGAGGTCTTTCTGTAAAACTCATCTCCAATTCTGTTCGAACGATGCCATTTGCTTCAATATGCCTTCCATAAAGACGATATCCGGGCAAGGAATCTCTTCCTCTTAAGGCAAATGAAATTAAAGAATCACCCTGGGTGATAGCCAGATTAATGTTTTCAGTAAGATCAGGTGATCTAAAACGGAAATTCTGACGTTCCGTATTTTGTACATTAATATAAGCCAAAGCCTCCGGATCATAATTGGGCTTGTTTGACCATGTAAAGTCTGTTTCCCATATATTATCGTCTGTTACAGCATGTAATCCTAGCCAATAATTATCAAGAACAGAAGGATTCATCGCCTGATCTTGCATAACATTAATGAATAACGAGGCAGAAGAAACAGGCTTCGTTATTCCGGATATATCAATACTCAAGTAAACTTCCCTGGAATTATTGTTTTCCGGATCATACGACAAACTCCATGAAAAACCGGTATTGCGTCCGTCTGTTGACTCAATTAAAGTAACAAAATTTTCGACTTCTCTTTTTTCGTATAATGAAGCAGGAAAGGCTTGCACCACTAAAAAAAGAAAGAACAAGAAACAAACATGAATTTTATTTTTACGCATCATTATCTCTCCGTATTACGGTTAGAAAATTATTTATATATTAAGGTAAGTGTCATATACCTCATGAATTCTACAAATACTTAACTATGGTAACCACAGTACATCATCAATCACATGGATTACCTTAAACACATCAGATGCACCATCGAAAAAACGAACTGATTTTAGAATCTTGGCAGAAGCAACTATCTCCTCACCCTCAACTCTACTTACAGTATTTCCTACCACAACGAGAGTTTCTGTTCCATTATTAGATGCGTAGGCACCACTCAGCGATTTGTCAGTTACGTTTTGCAAGTTATGTGACCCCCAAAAGTTCATCATAAATTCCATTTGATCTTCAGGAATATCTGCTCGATTATGCCAGTTCCATTCTTCTGTAAAACTTGTAATTCCCCAATCATTGGCAGTATTAACAGATTCATAAGTTGCTGCGACCAAATCGTTATACGGTACAAAAAGGGTTCCTCTCCAATAGGCACTTCCATAAAAATTACTCCTTGCAGCAGCCAAGGTATAAGTAGGATCAAAACCATTCATTCCGGCCAATGTAATTCCATCAAACCCCATCATGATAAGTATATTGTTTGCACGGAGATTTTTTTCAGGATGAAAAGCACCATCTAACAACTCTAAATCAATAAAAAAATCATTTAGATTATAACCATATCCACCCCCCATTCTAAACGAATATAAAACAGAGTCTTGACGAACAGTATCATATTCAGCCTGTATTTTAGCTTGCGGATAGTAAACACCCGGTTGAACACCGGTTTCGGGATTTACACTCCGACCTACTCGCCCAACTGTAAAATCAGATACATTTACTTTCATATAACCAAATGTATTGGAGAACAATCGATATCCATTTGGATAGTCATCCTTGCCGATACTGTCAGGAGGGAAAGCACGCGTACCAGATGCTAACCTTGAACTCATGTTAAGCGATTCAATAATGTTGTTGGCTATGTTTAAATGAATAGGGTTTGACGGATCTAAATCACTCCAACTGTTGATGACTGTATTTTCAGCAGCAATAAGATCAATAAGTGGATCCAAAGCGCCATCAGGGACAGTGAAAAAAGTACCTTGCCAAAGAGGACTTTTAAAACCAAGAGCCTCAGCATTTTTAACAGAATCTGTAGTCCACCACTTTGAAGCCTTGGCTATATGATACAGATCATTGAATTTATAACGTGTGTTAGCCAGAAAATCTGCTGGTGATGGAAAATTTCTTTTTTGCTGCACATCTATGATAACTGTTCTTACATGTTTTGTTCCATCATTTTCCAAAACAGTAATCGTAACAGAGGCAGTTATCTCTTCATCAGGAGCAGTGTACATAAAACGTGCATACCCTTTTTCTTCATTACCTACGGCAGGAATTCGCAGAGCCTCAGATAAATCTCCCTGACCGCTTAGTTCAGTTGTAATTGACCGAAATCCTGAAGGGGTGTTGATATTAACCGCTTCAACCAGCAAATCCTGTTTAGGTAAAATTGAATAATCTTTTACCGTAAAACCAATTTCATCAAA
Source organism: uncultured Bacteroidales bacterium (assembly GCA_964433245.1). GTDB lineage: Bacteria > Bacteroidota > Bacteroidia > Bacteroidales > JBBRXJ01 > CAYSRH01. The sequence continues at coordinate 3,635 of CAYSRH010000105.1, forward strand.
AGTAAGCTGATCTCTAAACTTTTGTTCGCAACCTATTCCAATCAAAACAGGAACAAGTAGCAGAAAAATAATTGAAAACCTGTTATTTTTTAACATCTCTGTATAATTTTATAAAAGAAAATAAATATCTATTAGTTATATAAATTTGTATTTCTAATTTCTTCTTCCCGGGGGAATCTCCAGTATAGCCGATCACTATTCCAAGGCTCATCAGACCTGAGGTCGGACTCCCTTAATTCAGGATTATCATTCATGGAATCACCTCCCGGAATGGTTTCACGAAGTGCTTTCAAATAATTGATCCGCCGACCTTCAAAAGCTGTTTCTCTTCTGTATTCACGCATCACATCGTCAAGTGAATAGCTGGTTTTAACACTGTCTGCCAATCCTCTGTTGTTGAGAATGTCATCCATATCATTTTTATATGTACCTGATAAATTGCCATTCTGTACTGTCAGGATGGTTGCACGAAGCAATTTTAATTCGCCTGTTCGCAAAATCACTTTGAATACATTGGCATCAAGACGGGAATTATTTTTACCGTATCCTGCTATTAGCGTTGAATCGGGATCTCCTGACTTGGTTTGACTTGCCCATCCGGCATATCCTGCAAACATATTGGCCCAAATGTAAGGTCTGCTTAATGATTGAAAATATGTTCCGGGGGTCTGGTCTTCAGAAGGTAAAACCTGGATATACAATTGTTTAAATCTTTTGTCTTCAATTAAGGGATAATTATCCTCATCAACAGGATACACCCAGTCAGACTCAGACAAAAAACTTTGGCTTACAGGATAAGCTCTCTCCTGTAAACTGGCACCGGTTAACACAGATTTATTGGACATGAAAACTTGCACTACTTTTTGATTTTTCCAGGCCGTTGTTGCATATTCCCATATTACCTCCGGAGAATTATTATCTGAAGCATTGGCAGGTGTCGTTCTCCAATTTAGATAAACATCTTCAGTCAGATCATATTGTGGATTTGAAAGAACCTGATCAAATAACGCCAGAGAGCGACCCCAGGCAGATTGCCCTTCATACGATGTGTTTTTTCCCATTTGAAAATATACTTTAGCGAGTAAAGCCCTGGCGGCATCTTTTTTAACTCTTGTGCGAGCTTCATAAGCACTGGGATGAACTTCTGAAATGTACGTCTCCGGCAATAACTCAATAGCCTTACGCAAGTCAGCAACAATAAAATCATAAACTTCTCCTACGGTGCTTGCAGCCTTTCCTTCTGCATTCAATGATTTACCATCTAACATAGGTACTCCCTGGGAATTAATGGTTGTTGCATCATAAGGAGCCGCAAAAAACTTAATCAGGTCAAAATGAGCATAGGCTCTTAAAAAATAAGCTTCGCCCAAAATTCTGTTCATCTGATTGGCCTGTTCATCATCAAAAGCACCATTTATTTCAATAAAAGAAATAGGGATACTTGCCTGATGAGCAACCTGATAAGCAACCTGCCAAACAGCGGATAAAAATCTTTCCGTATTATTGGATGTCTCTCTTTTGTATGCCACCTTATAGCCATCAGAGGTTAAGTTGGGGTTTTTAGATAACACCGTCACATCATCGCTCATTAAATTATATAATGCATCAGGACTATCGTGCAAGGCATTACTAGAAGAAGAAAACACAAAATAAGCACCCACCATAATTTTCTCTAAATCTGAAGTTGACTCAATGTTTGTCAATTTAAAAGAAGAAGGCGCTCTATCATCAAGCCATTCGTGGGTACATGAAAACATGAAAATACTACAAAAAATGATATTATAAATTAATCGTTTCATATGTTTGTCAATTATATTATTATTTATTTAGTCAAATAAATTTATTAAAAACCAATATTAACCCCCAGCATATAAGATCTTATAAGCGGGATGTTATAGTTGCTGATAGACCCTTGTCCTAAATTCCGGTTAGTTTTATCTCCCAGTACAACATTTTCAGGGTCATATCCTTTGTAAGAAGTTAGTGTAAAAAGGTTGTGTGCAGAAAAATAGATACGCGCTGATGCTATGCCGACTCTTTCGAGATAAAATTTAGGTATGGTATATCCTAAAGTGAGACTTCGCAGGCGGACATAATCTCCTTTAAACAAAAAACGTGTTGTAGTCGTTCCCATGGCATAATCTTCTCCATCAATAACCGTATTGTTGTTCCATAACAACTTAGGGTATTCTGTGCTGGGATTATCTTCTGTCCATCTGTTCTCATATACTTCAGCCAGGATATTGTTACTGCCACCTCCTACATAAGAAACACTTTCCAGGGCAGCATCATATATATAGTTTCCTCCCTGGAAATAAATGTGAATATTAAGATCAAAATTACCATAGGTGAGGTTATTGTTTAAACCACCAAAATAAGTAGGGAGTCCCGTTTTATCTTCATGCAATATTTTATTGTTTCCAATATTATCTCTTGTTGCCAATATTGTATTTCCTGTTTTTTCAAAAACACCTTCCCTGGCTTTTTCCTGGTCTATTTCATAAATCAACTCATATCCATCTTCACTAATGCCTGCATGTTCAGCCAAATAAAAAGCGCCCAAACGACCATCTTTTCTTGTCAGCGTTCTACCTTTATCATTAATACCGTAAGGATTATCTTCCAGCGGTCCGGACAACTCCAGTATTTTATTTTTATTGCTTGTAAAGTTCAATGTGCTTGTCCACTTAAAGCGGCTAAAAGGATTGTCCATATTAACAGAAGTAAAATCAAATTCTATTCCTGTGTTTCTGATACTTCCCACATTCAGCCAGGCATCACTTACACCGGTAGTATAGGAAACCGGGGTCTCAAGTAACAAGTCGTATGTTGTACTGCGGTAGTAGCTAAGAGCTCCTGTAAATCGGTTATTATACAATCCGAATTCCAAACCGACATCACTTTGAAGGGCTTTTTCCCAAGTTAAATCCGTTAATCCAAGGTTGTAAAACCTATACGCACCGGCACCTCCATAACTTGCCCATTTATCATATAGATCAAGAAAAACATCATTAGGAATTTTATCATTCCCTGCCACACCATAACTGGCTTTGGCCTTCAAGAAACTAATCTGACTGATGTCCTGAATAAAAGATTCTGAAGATAATATCCAACCACCGGATCCTGCAATAAAATGATGTGTTCTGTATTCTTTAATGAATTTAGAAGTTCTATCTATACGATAACTTAACTCAGCCAGGTATTTATCTTTAAGCACATAGTTACCACGTGCATAATAGGAATAACTACGCGATTCTCCCTGATTTCCATTAAATACCTGGATCAGGTCTTTCATATCATCAGGGTCGTCATTATTGGTAAATTCTCCTACATTAATATCCGTAGCTTCTGAGTTTTGTACCTGTACCAAGGCTATGGTGCTTTGATCAGCAGTTGATTCAGAACCCACAGTCAAACTAATATCATGATCTTCTCCTATCATGGTCATATAATTGAAATAATTAACAAAGTTATAGATCAGGTTTTTTTTATTTGTCTTTTCAATAAAAGGTGTTGGTTCAAATTGCATGGTTCTGAGAACTCCGGACAAATAAAAAAGTTGCTCAAAATCAA
>CAYSRH010000106.1:0-7035 GCA_964433245.1 uncultured Bacteroidales bacterium
CGTATGCGTAATCAACGCCCAGGAAACTGAAGAAGACAACGACATTTTAAAATCTAAAAAAGGAACACCGATTCTGCCACAATCCGGCGACTATGCAATTGGTATTGATGCAGCGCCTATGATCAACTTTGCAGGTCAGGTAATCCAAAGCATTGGAATGAACAACGCAGGTGCTGCTGCAACAAGCCCGGGTTTCAACCAATTAACAGACCCTAACTCAGGCATGCAATCCATCTACCTGAAAAAGTTTCTTTCTGACAAAGAAGCACTCCGTGTAAAAGTTATGATAAATATGCGAACTGATACACGAAAAGAATATGTACAGGATGACGAAGAGTGGGATAAATTATATGGAACTGATGATACAACTAATTATGACGGGTATGAGATGAATCTGACTGACAAGTATGTTAATAAAAATAGCAACATTGGTGTTCTTGTCGGTAAAGAAATGCGAAGAGGCTATGGTCGTTTGCAAGGATTCTATGGTGCTGAAGTAGGATTAATGTACACAAGCAATGTAAGTTCTTACAAATATGGTAATGAATATATGGAAGACACTGAAGATCCTACTTTGGATATAAGTAGTGGAGGAAGTCCTAGTTTTGAAAATTTTGGAGCAAATGATTTAGGAGGAGGTAGCCGTTTGTTAAAACAAACACAAAGAGACTTAACACTTATGGTCAATGGTTTTGTTGGTGTTGAGTACTTTGTTTTGCCAAAAATTTCTATTGGCGGTGAAATGTATCTGGGATTGGCTTACACCGGTCAAGGTAAAGCCAAAAAAACTTATGAAGGTTGGGATGTAGATGACGAAAAAGTTGTTGAAACTCCCGGAAAAGGTTACACAAACCCCAACACTTTTACATTGCAAAACTTCACAGGTGGTAACTTATTCCTGGTATTCCACTTCTAATAAACAGAAGTTACAGAAAAATCCGTTCGTAGAACGAGAAAATATAAAAAAGAGGCTTTCCGAAAGGAGAGCCTCTTTTTTTGTTTTCTATTTCCTGTCTGCATACCCTTCGTAACAACATAACGAAGAATTATTTGATTTACTGACAAAAACAATTTCCACGAAAATTCATATGTCTGCAATTTTGTCATTATAACAGACAAAAAACAGCAAATTTCATTTTGGCATGATTTATGTTATATGGCGAAATGAGTTTATAATCGTTTATTTTTAAATTTAACAATAACCTTAAAAAAGAAAAGAAAATGGCAGAAGTAAAAATTCGTCCTTTAGGTGACAGGGTATTGGTAGAACCCTCTGCAGCAGAGGAGAAAACCGCAAGTGGAATTATTATTCCCGACACAGCAAAAGAAAAACCCCAGCAAGGGAAAGTCGTTGCTGTAGGCAAAGGCACCAAAGAAGAAGAAATGGAAGTAAAAACAGATGACACTGTATTGTATGGTAAATATGCCGGTACGGAAATCACCTTCAACGGCAAAGATTATTTGATTATGAGACAGTCAGACATTCTGGCAATATTGTAAAAAGACTTAAAATTAAAAACCAACTAAACATTAAGAAAAATGGCGAAAGAAATAATTTTTAACATTGATGCGAGAACAAAGCTAAAAAAAGGTGTTGACACCTTAGCTGACGCTGTAATGGTAACATTGGGTCCCAAAGGAAGAAATGTGATCATTGACAAAAAATTTGGTGCCCCCCAGGTCACAAAAGACGGTGTTACCGTTGCAAAAGAAATCGAACTGGAAGACCCCATTGAAAATATGGGTGCTCAACTGGTAAAAGAAGTTGCTTCAAAGACCAACGATGATGCCGGTGACGGAACCACAACAGCAACTATTCTGGCACGTTCCATTGTTACTGTCGGTCTGAAAAATGTAACAGCAGGTGCAAATCCCATGGATCTGAAACGAGGTATTGACAAGGCTGTAAAAAAAGTCATCACAAGCCTGAAAAATCAGTCAAAACAGATCAGCGAAAGCAACAAGGAAATAGAGCAAATAGCAACTATTTCTTCTAATAGTGACTCCTCTATTGGCAAGCTCATTGCAGAAGCAATGGACAGAGTAAAACGCGAAGGCGTCATCACAGTTGAAGAAGCCAAAGGTACCGAAACAACCGTAGAAGTTGTTGAAGGGATGCAGTTTGATCGTGGATACCTCTCTCCGCATTTCATTACAGACCCCGAAAAAATGGAAACCGTAATGGAAAAACCATACATCCTGATCACTGACAAAAAACTGTCAACCATGAAAGATTTGCTTCCTATACTGGAAAGCATTTCACAATCAGGCAGATCTCTCGTGATCATCTCCGAAGATGTCGAAGGTGAGGCACTGGCAACTCTGATCGTAAATAAACTGCGGGGATCACTGAAAGTGGCTGCAGTTAAAGCTCCCGGATTCGGCGACAGAAGAAAAGAGATGCTGGAAGATATCGCTATCCTTACAGGTGGTGCAGTGGTCAGCGAAGACAAAGGGCTGACACTTGAAAACACATCTTTGGATATGCTGGGTGAAGCAGAAAAAGTAAGCATTGACAAAGACAACACAACAATCGTTAATGGATTTGGCGAAAAATCAAACATCGAAGCACGTGTAAATCAGATCAAAACACAGATAGAAAACACCACTTCCGATTATGACAAGGAAAAGTTACAGGAACGTCTGGCAAAACTAGCCGGTGGTGTTGCTGTAATTTACATCGGAGCAGCCTCTGAAATAGAGATGAAAGAGAAAAAAGACAGGGTTGAAGATGCACTAAGTGCTACCAGGGCCGCTGTAGAAGAAGGAATCATCCCGGGTGGTGGTGTCGCACTGCTAAGAGCTTCTCAGGACCTTGAAGGAATGACCGGTGATAATGAAGATGAAACCATTGGCATGAGCATCGTGAAAAAAGCCTTGGAGTCTCCTATCAGAAGGATCGTTGACAATGCCGGAATTGATGGTTCTGTGGTGGTACAAAAAGTATCCGAAGGAAAAGAGGATTTCGGATTCAATGCAAGTACAGAGAAATATGAAAACTTACTTGCCGCAGGTGTTATCGATCCAATGAAAGTAACACGAATTGCCTTAAATAATGCCGCATCTATTGCCGGTATGATCCTGACAACAGAATGTGTTGTTGCAGAACATCCCGAAGAAGATAATGGAGGAGCCCCAGCAATGCCTCCCGGCGGAATGGGTGGAATGGGCGGCATGATGTAAAATCCGACATTCGATATAATTAAATAAAAAATGGGCAGCAAAAAAAATTGCTGTCCATTTTTTTTTATATCCATATATCTTATATCCTGTTATTTTTATTTTACCTACGCCCATAAAACACAAAGAGGCGTGTCGAGCGACACACCTCTTTGGCAATAAAACCAAAACCCGAAAGCATGAAAAAATTGAAATACTACTCTGTTATTTCAACTTCCCCATTTTTTTTTGACAACATGTAACAATGCTGTCAAATATTTTTAACAATTTTGTTCTGCAATCAAGCAGAAAAATTGCGATTTTACATTTTACATATAAGTTTACATATAAGAACGTCTTTCTTAAATATCAACATAACAAATATAATATTATTTTTATTAAAAAAAAACTTAAATCTAACTTATTTATCAATAAATTAGGTGATTTATATCGCCTTTACTGTCTCAATATAACTTAAGGTGCTAATTATTAAATGTGTATAAAAAACAAAACATAAAAAACAAAATGATTGATCAAAAAAAAATTATTACATATTCATCAGAATTCTGTACGCTTGCAGAAAATGCCCGGCTTTTTACCCCTCCCGTATTTCTTCTTAAATGCCAGGAATTAATAACAACATGCTATCTCCATATGTTACAGATTCCTCCGTTTACAATTGAAGAAGAAGTTTTTCCTTTTAACCTGCTGACAGAATCGGACTGGTTTATAATCCACGACAACATCAAAGAAATACTAAAAGAACATGACAGCTTTCGTGAAGTTTTTGACACTTACAGTGATGAAGCAGACGGAGCATTATCCAAAAGTATTGCTGACGAAGTCAGTGATATTTATCAGGATTTAAAAAATTTTACAGAATCATACGAAGACAATCCTGACCATGCACTGTGGGTTTGTCAAAAGAACTTTGAAGAATACTGGGGACAAAAAGCCGTGAATGTAATGCGTGCTATACACCATCTGCTTTATTCTGATATTGATTGGGATGAAGAAATCTGACCGGAATTATACTTTTTTTTTTATTTTTACTTTTTTTTCAATATGTGCGAATCACAAAATACTTCATTCCCATTTCAGAGAAAGATCACCAAAGAAGAATTGCAAAAACTTCCGATGAAGCATTTCTCAAAGGAAATTGTTGTGATTGATAATGAAACGATTTCCGATGCAATATTAGAAGAAATAGCCTCCAATACAATATTGGGGTTTGACACCGAAACACGCCCAAGTTTCACAAAAGGAATCATTCACCCAACAGCTCTGCTTCAACTGGGAAACAGTAACAAAACATGGATATTTCAGCTGCAAAAAACAGGAATACCAAAAAAAATTGCAGCAATACTATCCTCAGAAAATATCATCAAAGCAGGAGTTGCCATAAGAGATGACCTCAAGGCATTAAAAAAAATAAAAAACTTTACCCCACGGGGTTTTATTGAACTACAAGACCTGGTGAAAGAGTATGGAATTGAAGATGCCGGATTAAAAAAATTGTGTGGCATCATTCTGGGATTTAACATCTCAAAGTCAAAAAGGCTCTCCAACTGGGAAAAAACAACTCTATCTCCCTCACAACTCAGCTATGCAGCTACAGATGCTTGGGCATGTGCCCTCATATTCAACAAGCTCCGGAAAATCAAAAAGAAATACCAATAACTTTTTTATTTTTATAAGATGCAGGAAGATATTCTCTCACGTGAAATAGCATTTCTTCAGGGTGTAGGTCCAAAAAAAGCCGAACTACTGAACAAGGAACTTGATATTTTCACTTTCGAAGACCTGCTATATTACTTCCCGTACAAACATATTGATCGCGGCAAAATATACAAGATCAATGAGATACATCCAAACCTTCCACACATTCAGGTGAAGGGTAAAATAAGCGGATTCCGCTACGAAGGACCTCCCCGCAGGCAGCGACTGATCGCTACGTTCTCAGATGAGACCGGAAGCATTGAACTTGTCTGGTTTCAGGGGGCAAAATGGGTGCTTCAGACATACAAGATCAATCAGGAATACATTGCATTCGGAAAGCCTAATCTCTTTAAAAACAATATCAACATTGCCCATCCGGAGATGGAAAATCCCAAAGAAAGAGAAGAAAACCTCATCAAAATGCCGCTGCAACCCTTCTATAACACAAGCGAAAAACTCAAAAAAAACTATCTAAACTCCAAAGCCATACACGAACTCCAAAAAAAACTTATTAAACAAGTGTACAAGCACATACAAGAAACACTTCCCCCGTACCTGATCCATAAATTAAATCTCATTCCCTTAAAGGAAGCCCTGCGACATTACCATTTTCCGGCAAGTGTCAAAAAACTGAGAGCAGCAGAATTAAGACTAAAGTTTGATGAACTGTTTTATATCCAGATGGGAATTGTCAGGTTAAAATCAGGGCGGAAACAAAAAACAAACGGATATCGTTTTGAAAAGGTAGGTCGCATCTTCAATAATTTTTATCATGAGCACCTTCCCTTTCCTCTCACAAATGCACAAAAACGTGTATTAAAAGAAATACGGGCTGACATGAATTCCGGCATACAGATGAACAGGCTTTTACAAGGCGATGTCGGCAGCGGAAAGACCCTTGTGGCACTTATGAGCATTCTTATTGCATTGGACAACGGATATCAGGGCTGCCTGATGGCTCCGACTGAGATACTTGCCAACCAACACTTTACAAGCCTTTCAAAATTTCTTGACGGCACAGGTATTAACCTGCGACTGCTGACAGGATCCACGAAAAAAAAACAACGAGATATTATTCATGAAGAATTAAAAAACGGAGCGCTTCAAATATTGGTTGGTACACATGCCCTGATTGAAGACACAGTGCAATTTAAGCGACTCGGTATTGTCGTGATTGATGAACAACATCGTTTTGGCGTAGCCCAGCGGGCCAGGCTATGGAAAAAGAGCGAACAACCTCCCCATGTACTTGTCATGACTGCAACTCCCATTCCACGGACCCTGGCCATGACACTCTATGGCGATCTGGAAGTTTCGGTTATTGATGAACTACCCCCGGGCAGAAAACCCGTCATTACCAAACATTTCTTTGACAACAAACGGTCCAGACTCTTTGGATTTATGAAGGAACAGATCAAACAAGGCAGACAGATATTTGTTGTTTATCCGCTCATCAAAGAAAGTGAAAAGATGGATTACAAGGACCTTGAAGACGGATACGAAAGCATTGTTCGCTCCTTCCCTCCCCCAACATATGGGGTAAGCGTTGTGCATGGAAAAATGAAAGCGGAAGAAAAGGACAGATCCATGCAACTTTTCCAGTCCGGACAATCACAAATTCTTGTTGCCACTACTGTAATTGAAGTGGGTGTAGATATTCCCAACGCTTCCATCATTGTTATTGAAAGTGCCGAAAGATTTGGCTTGTCACAACTCCATCAGCTTCGAGGTCGTGTTGGAAGAGGTGCAAACCAGTCATTCTGTATTCTGATGAGTGGAAACAAACTCTCAGAAGAGGCAAAAAAACGTTTGCATATCATGACCAAAACCAATGATGGGTTTGAGATATCCGAAGCAGATATGAAACTTCGGGGTCCCGGAGACATAGAAGGAACCCAGCAAAGCGGTATTCCCTTTAATCTGCGCGTTGCAAATCTTAGCAAAGATGGAGAAATACTCCACATTGCACGAATCACCGCTGAAAAAATTGTAGAAAAAGACCCTTTACTGGAGCATCCGGAAAATGAAATCATAAAAACAACGTTTACTAAAAATAGAAAAGATAACGTGATCTGGAGTGTGATCAGCTAAAATAAAATATGAACAGACCATGTCTGAAATTAATATTGAGACACACACGCAACTATGATTAAAATG
>CAYSRH010000107.1:0-7017 GCA_964433245.1 uncultured Bacteroidales bacterium
TGTGAGTGATGATCAAAATTGTGGTGTATGTCAAGGCTGAACGACCCCAGGGCCACATTGTCCGTAAACCGGGCTTTGAATGTAAATGTTTCACCGATGTAGAGCGTATCACAGTTTTGCGGAAAAGCACCGGCGACCGACAGGTCGATCACCGGTTTTTCCTCATCAATCACTGTTTCTTTGGTGCAGGATAATGCCATGTATAGCAATAATACTGCAGCTATCAATTGTATCTTGTGCATTTTTTAGTCTATTGATATTTGAATGGGATACTGTGCTGAAAAAGCCCAATTGCCAGAAGCATCTTTACTTTTTACCAAAATATAATAATCTGTTGTTTCCCACGCCCATTCTCCTGTTATTACTTTTGGCGTAATATTATTGTCCTCTGTTGCACCTACAATAATTTCAGGCGAGAAATCATGTGAATTATCCGAATCAAAATCATGGGTATGTAAGATGGTGATGGTGTTTTTGGCATTGACCTCACCATTTTCCAGTTCTTGATTTTCTTTAACCAGACCGATATATATACCTCCCAGTTGCAGATTGTCAGTTACCGTTCCGCTGATGCGGATTGTGTCGCCTGTAGAAAAGGATTGGTCTTCTGTGGGCGATGAATCGATCGTAATAACCGGAGCCTCATCATCTGTTGCTTCTTTAATTTCGAGATCTCTTTCAATCACAGTGGTGTTACCTGCCTGGTCAACAACGGTAAAATGAAAATGGTATTCTCCGGTATCTGCATCGGCAGAAATATCAATGTGTTCGTGAAAAAGGGTGTTTTTTAAGCCCTGGAATCCATCAGTGTATGTTTTGGTGAAACTCCACGTGGCATCGCCTTCCGGGTGAATATCAACAATCACCTTTTCAATTTTACCTTCCGCCACAATAGTGGCTTCAATGTGTAAATCTGTACCTCTGTAGGCTGTGTTTGTATTGTTTAGCCCCAGCTCAAATTCGCTTATGACAGGGTTGGCTGCCGATTTTGTTTCTTCGTCTTTTTCACAAGCTGTAAAAATAGCGCTTGCTATGATAGCCAGTGCTATCATGCCCATTGCCTTGTTGATTGCCTTGTTGATTGTCTTGTTAATTGCTTTCATAATTGTAATTTTTTTAATTAATAAATAATACTTATGCAAAACTAATTACTGATGCCGGCATGTCAGCGATCAGTGGTTTTATAGTGAACGTTCATGCCCGTGTGTTGTTTTATGATTAGAAAATGGTACCGTAATATTGACCAGGAAGCTTCGTCCTGCTCCCGGCACATTGATGAGCCTGTAGTAATGCGTGTGTTTGTAATAGATTGTGTTCAACACATTGTGTATCTGAAGAGAAAAAAATATTTTATCATGACCTTTACCGATATGGCTTCCTATTGATATATTCAGCAGGGCGTAGCCATCGGTTTTTTCCTCAGGCGGAACAATACGTTCCTGCCGGGCAACGATCCGGTAATCTGCAGAGATGTAGGGGTTGTGAAACCGCCGCATTGTTCCCGGCAGGTATTTGACATGGAAAATTCCGGATGGCGGTGGCGAAAAGGGCAGGGCAAAGCCTTTTTTATCACCTGACAACTGTTCGGCATAAATATATTCTCCAATAAAACCAAGCTGGATGAAACGGGTAAGGGAGTAGTGTGTATGTACTTCTCCACCCCATCGAATCACTTCGCTTTCAGTATATTCGAACACCTGATTTCCGCCTCCATAGAAACGATCATATTGATGTGTTGGATTTAAATAAATGTAGTTGGGAAAATAATTGACAAAGGGATTCATTCCGATAGCAAAGCGCGACGTATGCCACTCTGCCCCGACATCAAATTGGTAAGAGATCTCCGGAGAAAGGAAAGCATTCCCTTTTTCGTAGCTGAACCGATGGTAATTAACACCATTGGCTCCCAGTTCTTTGGCGGTGGGCATACGAAAACTTTTTCCTGCGTTAGCCTTCAAAGCCAATCTGTCCGGATTGTAGTTAATTCCGAGAGACCAGGATAGATTATTGAATGTGCGTTCCGTGGAGGAGGCTCTTTGTAGATGAACATATTGTGTGTCTGCTCCGCTGACCTGGGGTGAAAAAAACCAGTCATGGTAAGCTTTCGTGCTGATTTTTCCATGATCATAACGCAGTCCGGCATGCAGGAGCATAATAGGAGTAGCGTAATGTGAGACATACAGATAACTCCCTGTTGTGAATTGGGTAAATTCGGGAATGATAAAACCTGTTCCCCCAATCTTATTGTCCTGAAACTCTGGGTTGATGCCAATGGAAACAGAGCTGTGGGAATTGATCCTGTACAGGGTTTTCAGATGACCGGTATATATTTCTTTATCAAAAGTTCTCTCCAGATCGGAATCAAAATTCAATGTGTCCGGAAATATGGCTGGCATGTGACCGTGATTTGTGTACATACTTCGTTCTTCTCTTTGGTTGTTCTGATATCCGAGATCTGCTTCTACAAGCCAGTGGTAGTTAGGTTTCCACTCATTTTTGCTGATAATTTTCAGATGATTGACTTCATGAAAAGGATGCCGGATATCTCTGTCTGATGCATCGTGCAGTTCTGTGTCAACACGTCTGGGTTCGAGACCGTGGGCATTGGCAAAAAATCCTGCCTTACTGTATAGATTGCTGATGTACATGCGGCTAATAAAATGGTCCCTTATAATGCCGCTTGTAATATGCAGGTTTTTTTCTCTTCCTGCTGTATTACGCAACCGGTTTTTATGCAGCGCTACGCGGTAAGAATAGATGTCAACGCTGTCGGTGGGGATACGGTAATCAGCATAATCAATGAGGGTGCCACGCATGCCAAATAAAAACGAATTGTTTCGTGTCATTACAGAAGCAGATGATCCTATGAGATTGTTGTTGCTGTTGCCAATCAGATCAATGCTGCCCATGACACTTTTTTCTTCAGGTATGTCAGTGTTGCTGATCCGGATGACCCCTCCAATGGCTTCTGCTCCGTATTGCAAGGAAGCAGGTCCTTTGATCACTTCAATGTTTTCAGCTGCATACTGATCAATTTCCAATCCGTGGTCGCTGCCCCACTGTTGTCCCTGATGTGCAATACCGTTTTCTACGACCAAAATGCGATTGAAACTGAGTCCCCTGATCACAGGCTTTGATTGAGCGGAACCTATGCCAATTGTGGATACCCCGGGAAGGCGCTCCAGGGTCTGACCCAAATCACCCTGTAAATGCTGACGAAGATACTGCTTGCTTACAATTTCAAGGTGTAATGACACTTCCCGTTTCCGTTGTTCGGCAAAATGATCAATGATACATACCTCATGCAATGTTTGCAGTTGTTCGCTCAAAATAATGGAGATTTCTTTGTGTTCATTCAGAGAAAAAGTGTTTGTATAAGTTTTATAACCGACAAAGGAAACACGAATATGATATTGTCCTGTTGCTAATCCGGAAAACGAAAACCGGCCTTCTTCGTTGCTTATTGTATTTTTTTCGCCTTTATTGAGCTGAACAACAGCACCCGTCATTGTTTCCTGATCTTGATTGCGCACTGTTCCGGACAGGCTGTAGGCAGTTTGTCCGGAAGCAGAGAAAGCAAAGACGCCGCTAAAGGATAATATACAAGAAAGCATTATCACTTGTCTGTTGCTATGGTAAAAATCTCTTTCCAATAGTTACTGATATAAAATGAACATGATTTATTTTGCAAATATAAAAATTATTCTCTTTATTTGCAACAATGTTTCATTTGCAATAACATTAATTTAACAGCAAAGAAAAAATGGGAGCAGCAGAAGTTTTAAAAAAACACGGATTAAAAAAGACAACACCGAGGGTGTCGATCATCAATGTATTGACATCAGCAAAGCATCCGATGTCTGAATCTGAGATAAAAATCAGAATGGGCGATTTATATGATCGGGTGACGTTTTACAGGAATGTACAGAGTTTCATTAATGCCGGGGTCATGCACAAAATTATTGTGGATAATCGTAGGGTCAGGTATGCTTTGAATTGTATTGAACGGCACAATCAGTTTTCTTCGTCACACGCACATTTTATATGCCGGGTGTGTGAAAAAATTGTTTGCCTTGATCAGGTGGAAAAGTTTGCATATACTTTGCCTCCCGGATTCACAAGAGAAGAATGTGATGTGATGGTGAAAGGGCTTTGTGATCAATGTAGTGTTTTTAGTTAGGGTATTTCAGGATATTTCAGTTTACGACATCTTTTGTTTATGAGGTTTTATTGAGAATATTCAATGATTTTTCAATTCGTGCCACAGACTCTTCTTTTCCTAACAGGGAAATAATTTCAAACAGGTCGGGTCCCGAACTGCTGCCTACCATGCAGAGGCGAAGGGGCATCATGACTTTGCCAAATCCAACATTTTCTTTTTCGATTAATTTGGTAAGTTTTTCTTTTAATTGGTCGGGCGTAAACGGATCACTATTTTTCAAAACGTTCATTGCTTTCTTTAATAATTCGGGCGTATCTTCTTTCCATACTTTTCGCACAACTTTTTCATCATATGTCTTCGGGGCAATAAAAAAGAATTTGGATTGTTCCCAGATATCCCGGACAAAATTGGCTCGTTCTTTTACTAAGTCAATGATATGAAGCACTGTGTCTTTTTCAACTTCCATCATATTTTCCTGAAGATAGCTGTTGAAAGCCTTATAAAGCTCTTTGCTTGTTTTTTTTTGCATGTATTGATGGTTAAACCATGCGGCTTTTTCCGGGTCAAAGCGGGCACCTGCTTTTCCTACCTGATCAAGTGAAAAGGCTTTGATCAATTCGTCCATGCTGAAGATTTCCTGCTCTGTGCCGGGATTCCATCCCAGGAATGCCAGCATATTGATAAAAGCTTCCGGAAAATAGCCTGATTCACGATAGCCAATCGCTGTTTCGTCTTCAGAACGTTCCCATGTCAGGGGAAATACCGGGAATCCGCCTTTGTCGCCATCTCTTTTACTCAATTTTCCTTTTCCGCTGGGCTTCAGTATAAGTGGCAGGTGTGCAAATTCCGGCATGCTGTCTTGCCAGCCCAGGGCTTCGTAAAGCAGCACATGTAGTGGCAGTGATGGTAGCCATTCCTCGCCGCGTATGACATGCGAAATTTTCATCAGATGGTCATCTGTGACGTTGGCAAGGTGATAGGTGGGCAATCCGTCGGATTTAAACAATACCTTATCGTCCAGCGTAGCGGCATGAACTTTTACTTCGCCCCGGATGAGGTCTTGCATGATGACTTCCCTGTTTTCCGGTATTTTAAAGCGAACCACATATGGGGTCTCCCGGGCAATCAATGCCTGTGTTTCTTCTTTGGACAATGATAGTGAGTTGCGAAGTTGCATCCGGGTGTGGGTGTCGTATGCAAAGGTTTTTTTTTCACTTTCAAATTGCTTTCTTATTGTATCAAGTTCTGCTGCTGTATCGAAGGCATAGTATGCTTTCTCCTCATCAATTAGTTGTTGTGCATATTGTTTGTATATATCCATGCGCTCAGATTGCCTGTAAGGAGCATATTTACCTTTTTTGCCAACGCCTTCATCAATAGTCAGGCCACACCATTGCAATGCTTCGCTGATATATTGTTCGGCACCATCAACATAACGTGTTTTGTCGGTGTCTTCGATCCGGAGAATGAATGTGCCACCATGTTTTCTGGCAAAAAGGTAATTAAAAAGAGCTGTTCTGACACCTCCCATATGGAGGGGTCCTGTGGGACTGGGGGCAAACCGTACACGAATATTGTCTGACATGCTTTTTTTTGTTGCAAAGATAAGCGACAAATTCTGAAATAGCACAAAATAAAGCAACTATACTTTTTATGAATTAATCAGGTTAATAACGGTCAATCCATTTGTCTCTACGTGTTGAACTACCTACTCCGATACGCAATATCAATTCATGTGCTCCGATGTTATTTGGTTTGATCATGCTAAACATTGGGTAGTCAAAGGCATAACCAATATAAAGTTCGTTGGACATAATCACTTCGGGTATTGTTATGCCTCCCTGTAAAATCAGGTCGCTCTGATTCCGGTATGCTATATTTATATGATATTGGTCTGAAAATGAAAGCCCCGTCATTAGTGTTAAATGGTACTGTCCGGTTTCGGTAAAAACACCGAATATGCGGGGAATAAAATAAACATTTCGGTTGAGAGGCATTTTATATCCGAAAAAAGCATTGTAATGCCTGTAGAGCGTATAATTGATCAGAGAATTGCCAAGTTTTACAGGGCTTTCCATTAGGGAAACAACAGATAATCCTGCTGTGTACCGGTAATTTCTGAGACTTAGTCCAATTGTAAAGTCAGGGTAGAACTGATTTTCTTTGATTTTATTTAACTTTGGATCGTTGACATCAACCACTTCGATAAGTTTTTCATTGATTGACAGTTGGTTGACAAATAAGCCCAATCCCATTGATACTTGTGTTCTGTTAACAAATATGTGGTAGGCATAACTTAGCGTAAGGGATGTTTCATGAAGCAGTCCGTTTCGGTCATTCGCTATGCTTAGTCCCATTCCAATACGTGATTTGTTACGCCGGGGTTTATAGCTTTTGTTTCCAAAAAGAGAATTTCGAAGGATGTAGGATCGTTTGATCAGTCGTCCTTCAATACTTGCCCAATATGTGCCGGGATAGTTTTCGTATCCCAACCATTGTTGCCTCGTGAGCAGGCAGACCTGAATGTTCCCGAAACTGCCTGCCATTGAAGGATTGAATATAAAAGGGACAACATGATGTTGGCTGATCAGCGGTGTTTGCTGACCATAAACAGAGAATAAAGAGGACAGAAGAATCAATATATAAACACAGCACTTTTTCATATGTTCAAAAATTACGACCATACTTTCGATTGGGTACACATTTTAATCATAATTACGTGTGTGTCTCAATATTAATCTCAGACATGGTCTGTTTCATCTTAAAATAGTAAGATATCCTGTGGCAAGAACTTTGTCCTTGCTTCGGATATTGTAATAATAATTTCCATTCGGAACGGGATTACCGGACATGTT
>CAYSRH010000108.1:0-7012 GCA_964433245.1 uncultured Bacteroidales bacterium
ATTTATTTATATGTAGTTGACTATAGTTTATATGTTGCATTTTAGTTTTCAATCAAGAAAAGCACTATTTTAACCACATTTACAACAATATTTAAACAGAGATTTTATACAAATAAGAGATTCTCTGCAAGTCACTTAACAGGAATCTGAATAAACGGAACCAAGCGAATATCGTTAAAGTAATAATTTAATATGCCAACATAATCAAATCCGCGCCTGGCCATTTCCATTGCCCCCTCCTGGCATAATCCCACACCATGCCCATATCCTCTTCCTTTAAGGAGTATTTTATCTCCATTTACTTCCACAGAAAAGAAAGTTGACCTAAGGTTCCAATCCTCTCTGATCTTTGTCAGCGGGATACCGGTATTTCCATAATGGGAAACTCTTTTTGGCTGGTCAAACATAATCTGTTCATGCGACAATGTATTTGTATTCATCTGTTTCTGTAAATAGTTCTTCCATTCTTCGAGAGGAATTGTCTTTTCCCATTTAACACCACGGCTTTTCAAACAAAAAGGATCCTTGACACTTTTTAAATACGGTTCTGATATAAACCATACCTGATCAGCATTTTGTGTCTCCCCACCACAATTGGCATGAAAAAATGCTGTTATTAATGCTGAATCGTGGGTGACTACGATACCTTTTGTTTCTTCCGTAGCCTGTAAAATATTTGGGTCATTACTTCTGCCTTTATATGCCTGGCAATGCACCTCATCACAAAGATGAAAATTTTCTCCTGCATGTCTGTCTTTATTTTTTAATGCATAAGTCCTTGCCAGACAAACCTGTGCTTTATAAAATTCCAAATGACGGTTAACTCCTGATTCCGTTTCAACAACTCCGGCGAGATAATGATCCATAAAAACTTCATTAACCAGCACCATTGATCCAAAACTGGGAAAAACTGTCAGGTCATCATCATACACACGATAAGCAATTTCCGGTTTAACAGGAGACACTTTAAACCTGTTTTTCTCTTCTATTCCGTAACAACTGATAGTTTTGAACTTTCCAAGTAGTCCATTCACATCATAAAGAGCAATCTGATCTTTTGTCAAAACACAATACAACACATTATTTTTATCTATATCATAAAGGTAATTGCTGTCTGCAAACAGCTGATAGCTACCCTTAAAAACAGAGAAAGTGAACGATTGTATTTGCCGGCTGTTAAATAACCCTATGTGCAAACGTTCGGCGTGCACACAGACCATGTTCATGTAAAAAAAGAATGCTGAGAGAAAAATATTTTTTAAACTAACACGCATCTATCGGGATGTGTTTTTTAATTGTTGGATCATGATTTTTGCCGCTCGTGTTGCGGCTCCCGTATTTCCGAGTAATTCTTTTATGCATTTGTATCCGTCAAGTTGTTTTTGCCTGTACTGTTGATCATCAAGTAATTTTTTTAACTCCGACTGGATATCCTTGCTCAAATTAAACTGTAAAAACTCCTTTACCACTTCTTTATTTAAAATAAGATTAGGCAAAGTAAAAAATTTAACCTTCAACAAAGGCTTAAACAAATAACTTATGGGACTTATTTTGTAGAGTGCTACCTGTGGTGTTTGTAAAACAGCTGTTTCCAGAACAGCTGTTCCGCTAACCACCACAGCTGCTTTTGCATGATAAATCAATGCATGTGTTTGGTCATATACGATCTTTCTATCAGGCTGAAGAACCTCTCTGTAAACATCTTCATGAATACTGGTTATTCCAGCCACAACAATTTGATATTGGCTATCAAAAGTTTTAACTGCCTGTATCATTTCAGGCAGGCATTTTTGTATTTCCTGTTTCCGGCTTCCGGGCAGAAGAGCAATTACAGGTTTTTTCTCTAAGCGGTTTTTATACAAGAAATGATCTCTGGCAGGGATATTGTCCTTTTCATTCTCAATTACATCCAACAAAGGATTGCCTATATAATGTACAGAATAATTGTATTTTTTATAAAATTCTTTTTCAAAAGGAAGAATACAGAACATGGCATCCACATATTTTTTGATCTTATGTACACGGCTTGTTTTCCATGCCCATATTTTTGGAGATATATAGTAAAACACAGGAATTTTTTGTTGTTTTACAAACTCCGCTATTCTTAAGTTAAAGCCCGGATAATCAATCAATATCACAACATTCGGATTATAGCGGACAATATCTTTTTTGCAAAAAATCAGGTTTTTCCGGATGCTTTTTAAATGCCTGAGCACTTCCCAAAATCCCATAAAAGCAGTTTGTTTATAGTGCCTGACCTGCTCTCCTCCAAACTTTCCCATATGATCTCCACCCCAAAACCGATAGTGCATTTCATGATCAAGCAGTTGTAGCTGTTCAATCAATAATCCGCCGTGCAAATCACCTGAAGCCTCTCCTGCTATAATATAATACCGCATGATAAACTATCCCAATTTTACAATAAATACAGCAACAGCAACAAGCATCGTAGCCAACAACACCCCCCGGGCTGTTTTAAGAAAATCTAACCAAATAAAGATAAAGAAAAGTCCAAGATTCGGAACAACACATAAACTCACTATTTTAGTAAATGCATGTAATTTAATCGCACGATCAATAAATTCTTTCAAAGACAAATGTCCCATGAAAGATTGATGAAAGGTCAAAACAGCTACGAGCGGAAGTATTGTTGCCAGAACAAATCCTGTGAATTGATTATTAAGTAAGACCTGTAATTTCTTCATTATGTTTTTTCTTTTTTTAGATCATCAGATTTTTCAAATTCCCAACACTTAAGGTCATTCACAAGCTGATGATCTGTAAGATCAATCTGTAAAGGAACAATTGCCACATATCCGTTCCTGGTTGCCCACTCGTCGGTATCGTTGGCTGTGGATTCAAAGTTATTAAATTTTCCTGTCAGCCAGTAATAATCAAAATTATGGGGGTCAATCCTGTGTTCAAACTCTTCTTCCCACACCCCTTTTGTCATGCGACAAACCCTGACTCCTTTTATTCCTTCTTCCGGCAAAGCAGGGATATTGACATTCAAGCACCTACCCATAGGAAATGGGGTTTCTATCATTCTTTCAATGATTTTTTTTACATATGTTTTTGCCGGCTCAAAATTGGCTCCTTCAGATGCATTCAAAAGAGAAAAGCCGACGGAAGGAATATCATTTAAAGCACCTTCAATAGCCCCCGCCATTGTTCCACTATAAAAAATACTGGCAGCTGTATTTGATCCATGATTTATTCCGGACAATATCATATCCGGTTTCCTGTGTAAAATCTTATTCAATGCCAGTTTTACGCAATCCACCGGTGTTCCTGATACTTTGTAAACGGTAAGGGCTTCACTTTCTTTAACTTGATGGATTCTCAACGGATGCTTAAACGTAATGGCATGTGACATACCTGATTGTGGATCAACAGGAGCAACTGCCACAACTTCTCCAAATTCCACCGCGATATCAATCAGGGAGTGAAGTCCGGGAGCATCAAAACCATCATCATTGGTCACTAAAATCAATCGCTTATTCTCTTTTCCCTTTTGCATATTTATCTTTATTGTTTATCATTTTTCAACATACAAACCTACATAATTTTCGATAGTTATCTTCCTGCCGGGATAAAAAACAAAAATGATTCCCTATCTTTACATGACTTCGGTTTTAATAATTCAAAGATGAATTTCTATAATTTTTTTTCCAAAAAAATATTCTGATCACAAAAAAATACGTCAAATGATTTCCGAAAAAGAAAAAAGAGCCGGAGAAGAAAAAGAGCAGATTGTTTTCATTATCAATCCGGTATCAGGAAAGGGGAAATCAAAAGACACAGCTGAAACAATAAGCAAAGAATTGGATATTGATCGTTTCTCTCCATTGTTTTTCTTCACTAAAAAAGCCGGTGATGCGACACAATTTGCAAAAGACAGTGAAAAAAAAGGTGTCCGGTATATTGTTGCAGTGGGAGGAGATGGAACCATGAATGAGGTAGCGAGTGCACTTATTAACACGAATGCTTTTCTGGGGATTATTCCTTCCGGTTCAGGCAATGGATTTGCCCGGCATTTGCATATTCCTTCCAACAAACAAAAAGCCATTTCCATCATCAATAAACTTCATACACTTACCATTGATTATGGAACAATCAATAATCAACCATTCTTCTGCACATGTGGGGTAGGTTTCGATGCCCGGATAGGGCATCTTTTTGCATTGAATCCCAAACGGGGCTTTAATGCATATATCAAAGCCACATTTCAGGAATTTTTACAGTATAAACCAAAAAAATACACTGTTAAAATTAACAACAAAAAAATAAGGGAGAGGGCATTCCTCATCACTGTTGCCAATGCCTCACAATATGGGAATAATGCCTATATCGCTCCCCATGCAGATATCACAGACGGAATGCTTGATGTTTCAATAGTGAAACCCTTTCCAATTCACCGGGCAATTAATTTTGGCCTTAGTTTATTCAATAAACAGATTGAAAGGGAGCCTTATGTTGAAGTATGCCTTACAAAAAAACTAACAATTAAACGGAAAAAAGAAGGAGAGGTTCACATTGACGGAGAACCTGTGATGATGGGGAAAAAACTAAAAATTCATATTGTCCCCAAAGGCTTACAGGTAATTATTCCTTTAGAAAAGACAGCAGGAAAAAAAAGGATCATTCAAAAGCATTTACTCAAGTGAGTTCAGTTCGGAATCAACTATTTCATGTTGTAAAATGGTAAAAGAGGTGTTTTCTAATATATGAATCTTACATTTATAGGTCTTTTGCCATTCTTTTTTAATGCTTTTAAACCATCCCCGGGTAATATATGCAGCAAGAAACGGATGTAATGTAATGTATAACTTTTTAACCCTGGGGTGGCTTTCCCTGATAGCATTTATTTTATTTCCCAATTCATCTACGTAAACGATTGCAGGAATAACTTCTCCGCTTCCTTTACAAGTCGGACATTTTTCGTAGGTTTTTATATTCATTTCAGGTCTCACCCTCTGCCGGGTTAATTGCATCAATCCAAATCTACTTAGAGGGAGTATGGTATGTTTTGTTTTATCATCAGCCATAAATTCCTTCATTTTATCAAACAGCAACTGACGATTACTTGCCTGCTGCATATCAATAAAATCAATTACAATAATACCTCCCATGTCTCGCAATCTTAATTGCCGTGCTATTTCAACTGCCGCGAGAAGATTTGTTTCTAATGCGTTTGATTCCTGATTTTCTTTGGGTTCAGAACGATTGCCACTATTTACATCAATAACATGAAAAGCCTCAGTATGTTCAATAATTAAATAAGAACCCTGATTAAACGGTACGGTACGACCAAATAAAGTTTTAATTTGTTTATTGATACCAAAATGTTCAAAAATGGGAGTTCTCCCGGTATAATGCTTTATAATTTTCTTTTTTGACGGAGCTATTTCAGAAATATAATCCTTTATATCCTGATAAACCACTTCATCATCAATATAGATATGGTTAAAATCCGCATTCAGGCTATCCCTGACAATTGCTGACGATCTCCCTAATTCTCTGAGAACCAATTTTGGCGGCTTAATATTACGAAGATTATTCAATGTATTTTCCCATTTTTCCAGCAACTGCCTCAATTCTTTATCAAGATCGGCAACCTTCATATTTTCGGCTGCGGTACGGACAATTATTCCATAATTATTTGGTGTTATACTTCGGAGAAGCTGTTTTAAACGATCTCTTTCTTCTATAGATTCTATTTTTTGTGAAACAGAAACTTTATCTGAAAATGGTAAAAGCACAAGATTTCTTCCGGCAATAGATACTTCAGAGCTTAAACGGGGACCTTTTTTTGAAATTGGTTCTTTGGTTATTTGAACAAGCACATATCTTCCTTCTTTGAGTACCTGGTCAATTTTCCCTTCCTTGTCAATATCCGGTAAGCGGTTAAACTTTTCAAAATCAAGTTTTTTTCCATGCTTAATCCGCAAATCAATATATTTTTGCAATGAACGGAACTGAGGTCCCAGATCAAGGTAATGCAGAAACGCATCCTTTTCATATCCCACATTTACAAATGCTGCATTTAGTCCCGGCATAATCTTGCGAATTTTCGCAAGATATATATCACCAACAGAAAATTGAAATTTTTTATCCTGTTGATGCAACTGTACCAATTTTTTGTTCTCAAGAAGAGCAATATTCTCTTCTCCTGTGGTAACCTGTAATATTAGCTCAAGTTCCTTGCTCACTTTTAATCTTTATATAAGAATCCATTACACCCAAGGGGAATCAGGATTTTCCGGTCGAATCGAAAACATGGGGGTTGTTTTTTAATTTAAGACCTTCCCTAAATAATACAAAACAAACAAATCCAAAGAGGTTATATAGCTTCGTATTCTCCCCATTCAGATTTGTTTGTTAATATTTCTGTCTTTAAAATATCACAAAAAGATTATTTCTTCTTTTTATGTCTATTTTTTCTCAGTCTTTTTTTACGCTTATGCGTAGACATTTTATGTCGTTTTCTCTTTTTCCCACAAGGCATAATGATTCGTGATTTTTATAGATGAATAAATTGGTTACTGTTACTTAACCTGTTCTTTGACCTGAGAAATAAACGTTTTTGCAGGCTTAAATGAAGGAATAAAATGTTCCGGAATAATAATTGTGGTATTTTTTGAAATATTCCTCGCTGTTTTTTTAGCCCTCTTCTTAACAACAAAGCTGCCAAACCCTCTTAAATACACATTATTATTTTTTGCCATAGCGTCTTTTATTGTTTCCATAAAAGCCTCAACGGTCAAAAGCACATTTGCTTTTTCAATACCTGTTTTTTTTGCAATTTCGTTTACAATGTCTGCTTTTGTCATTTTTATACTTTTTTTAATGTTCAAAAATCAATATATAATACTTTATACTTAATTCCAATTTAAATTTTCAAGCTGTTTTTTCAATTTAAAGGCTGCTTTTCACAAAAATCCTGCACACACAAAAACCTCATGCAAAAAACGTTAACGTTTTCATAATAGCTTTAAACACTAACAATTTT
>CAYSRH010000109.1:0-6866 GCA_964433245.1 uncultured Bacteroidales bacterium
TGCGCCCCCCCGCATAAAGCCTCGTAGAGGCGAAACTGTTATATTTAATAAGGAAATGGTGTTAATCCTTTCATTACTTTATAATCCGGCAACAAAAATGGCATCCATTATAAAATAACAAAAACTGCCGGTTGTTTGTGCAGATCGGGCAACTTATTTTTCCATTCCCTGATTGTTTTTGTGTTGATATATTCATCGGGTGAGGTAAGGGCTGCTGCAATTGTCAGTTTGGTTTCAGGGGCACAATGCTTCATTACATCTTCGAGCAGTTGTGTATTTCTGTATGGCGTTTCCATAAAAATCTGCGATTGATTTTCATCTTTTGCCCGTTTTTCAAGTTTTTTTATTGCTACAACACGTTCTTTTGTTTTTACAGGCAGGTATCCGTTGAAAGCGAAATTTTGTCCGTTTAATCCCGAAGCAATCAATGCCAGAAGAATAGACGAAGGACCTGTTAAAGGCACGACCCTGATTTTTTTCTGATGTGCCCTTTGCACCATTACATTGCCCGGATCGGCCAGGCAAGGCACACCGGCTTCAGAGATGAGTCCTGTGTCATGTCCCGCAAGTAAAGGCTCAAAAAAAGAATCCAGAAGATGTTTATCGGTATGTTTGCTCAATTCAAAAAAAGTGAGTGAATTGATGTCAACAGACTTGTCTAACAATTTAAGATACCGGCGTGTTGTACGGACATTTTCAACAACAAAATACCGGAGTGAGGTAATTCTTTTTTGCACATCATGGGGAATCACAGCATCGGGAGTATCTCCACCCAACATCATCGGCAACAGAAAAAGCCTGCCCACTTGCTTATTTTCTTTCATTTTATCAAGCCCTCTTCATCTATGTATTATTTTTTTTGTAAATTTACAAAAAGAAAAAACAAGATCCGTATGCTCGTCACATTTCTTGGAACAGGGACATCAGGGGGCGTCCCTGTTGTAGGTTGTCGTTGTTTGGTATGCCAATCCAAAGACAAGCGGGACAAAAGACTGAGAAGTTCTGTTATGATTGAAGAGGACGGAATGAATATATTGATTGACTGCGGTCCTGATTTCCGGCAACAAATGCTTACGTATGATTTCGAAAAAGTTGATGCTGTGCTGCTCACCCATTCCCACAGAGATCATATTGCCGGATTGGATGACATGAAAAATCTATTCTACAAATACCGGGAAAAAATTAAAATCTATTGTACCCGTTCAGTACTTGAAGAGCTCAGGCAAATTTATTTTTATGTGTTTTCAGATAAGCGTTATCCCGGTGTACCGCAATGGAACATTCAGCTCATTGATGACACACCTTTTCATGTCGGTCATATCCCTGTTATTCCTGTTCGCTGCCTGCATGGCAATCTTCCTGTCCTGGGCTTTCGCATAGGAGCATTCGCATATCTGACAGATCTCAATGTTTTGCCTGCATCGGAATTTTCAAAACTGCAAGGGCTGAATGTGCTTGTGCTCGATGCTTTAAGGGATTCTCCCCACCACTCTCATCTTTCGTTGGATGAAGCTGTTGTTCTCGCACAAGAGATTGGTGCAAAGAAAACCTTCTTCACACACATCTGCCACCAAATGCCCAAGCATGCAAAAACCATCAAACAACTTCCTGAAGCAATCACTTTATCACATGATGGATTAAAAATTTCTATCGAAACATAAAAAATAAAAAAAAAGTTGTATATTCGTTTGCTGGAAAATTACATAACCAAAAACAACTACGAAGTAATCAAAAACTTATAAAATTTTAAACAGATGAAAAGAATATTTATTCCATTGATAATGCTGTTATTTCTTTCTTTTTTATGGAGTTGTGAAAAAGATGATGAGGTAAAAATAGGTTTTAGCTTAGGTCCTTCTCATGAACGATGGCAAAAAGACATTGATTATTTTTCAACCCGCATAAACAGTGCCGGAGGAATTTTATTGGTTGCTGAAGCGGAAAATGATCATGAAGTTCAGGTTGAACAAGTCCGCAATCTGATCAAAAAGAATATAGACGTATTGGTCATCGTTCCCATTGACAGCGAAAAAGCTGCGGAAATTGTAGAATTGGCACATGATAACAACATTTCTGTAATTGCTTATGACCGGATCATAAAAAACAGCGATCTTGACTTTTATATTTCCTTTGACAATATGCGTGTTGGTGAAATGCAGGCAGAATACCTAAGCAAAGTTAAGCCAGAGGGTAATTATGCGGTGTTGGGGGGAGACCCGGGAGATCACAACTCTCTTCTTCTACGTTTGGGACAAATGAATGTATTACAACCTCTGATTGAAAAAGGAAGCATTTCGCTGGTTTTGGATACATACATTACCGACTGGAGCAGTAGCAGAGCGGAAAAAATTATAGACAACTATCTGCAGGACAATCCGGAAGGTCTTGACGCCATTGTCGCCTCAAATGATAACATTGCCACAGGTGCTTTCAATGCACTGGTCAAACACGGCTTAGACGGAAAAGTCCTGCTTTCCGGACAAGATGCTGAGGTTGAAGCATGCCAACGAATTGTCAGGGGAGATCAAACCATGACCGTTTACAAATACATAGAAACATTGGCTGTAACAGCTGCATCAACAGCTATGTCAATAGCCAAAGGAGACAAGATTATGAACACAGAGATATCCATAAATAACAACAAGGTAATGGTTCCTGCGATTTTACTTCCATCCATGATCACAATAAACTCAGAAAACATGCGGATGACGGTTATTGCAGATGGATATATGAATGAACAAATGATTTTCGGAAATAATCAAAAGTAAAGGTCTCTTTTCCCCTGCTTTATTTGTTCAATTCTCTCTTCTGTTTCTTTTCTGACTTTTTCCTCCAGTCCTGACAGTTTATTTTCTATGGCTTTCCACCCTTTTTTTGCAGTAACAGGCGGTGCATAGTCTTCGATGTATTCTGCAAGTGTAAGAAGCGCATTGGGGGCACAAAATCGTTTGATAAATCCCGGCACGGAAAATTCCATAAAATGTTCCCCTGTTCGACCCTGCCTGTAGCAAGACGTGCAAAATGAAGGCAGATGTCCGTCTTCCAACAATTCGTCTATAATCTCATTTAAAGAACGGGAATCATTAATTTTAAACTGTTCCTTGTTGAGGTCTTGTATCGCCTGTTCAGAAGCAGAATAACTTCCCAGTTCGATCTTTGTTCCTCCGTCAATTTGTGAAACTCCATAATGCAGAACCTCTCTTCTTAAATCTGCATTTTCTCTGGCGGTAAGGATCAGTCCGGTATAAGGTACAGCCAGTCTGAGTATCGCCACGATACGGGCAAATTCCTCATCAGAAACAATATAATCCGGGTTTAATTCCACCGCAGCAGCTTCTTTAATTCGGGGAAAGGAGATGGTGTGCGGACCAATATTATAACAAGCCTCCAAATGGTTTGTATGCCGCAATAATCCCAAAACCTCATAGCGCCAGTCATACAATCCAAAGAGTGCCCCGATGCCCACATCATCTAACAAGGCCTCCTGTGCCCTGTCGAGTGCAGTAAGCCGCCAGTTGAAGTCACTTTTTTTACCGGAGGGGTGATACCATGTATAAATTTCAGGATGATAAGTTTCCTGAAATACCTGGTAGGTTCCTATTCCGGCCTCCTTCACCAACTTATACCCTTCTATATCCAATGGTGCTGCATTGATATTGACCCTTCGAATTTCTCCATTTCCCCGCTTTACAGAATATACTGTTTTTACTGTTTCTGCAATATATTCGGCATCATAATGTGGATGTTCCCCATATACCAGAATCAGCCGCTTTTGCCCGTTTTCCTCAAGAGCCATTGTTTCTGTAACCAACTCATTACCATCCAGTGTTTTACGAACTGCGTCTTTATTTGACACCCGAAAACCACAATATTTACAATCGTTGGTACACTTGTTTCCAACATATAAGGGAGCAAAAAGGACGATCCTGTCGCCATAAACGATGTTTTTCAAATCCCGTGCACCCTGTTTGATAATCTCTATCATTTCCGGCTGATCCGCATTGATCAAAACAGCTGTTTCCTCCAATGTCAACCTGTTTTTATTCAGGGCACGACTTACGATCTTTTTTACATCTGAAATATCAGGATTTTTTGTTGTGTTGATATATTCCCATAATTCCGCAGGATCAATAAACGGGTTCATCGGTTCATCAGGGATCACATATTTCTGTGGTTTGAATTGCATATGATTATTTTATGACGGTTGATTTTACTTTACTTCCCTTAATACGTCCCAGCTGTCCGGTTAATGAACCAATCTGGTCTGTTGTTCCCTCAAATATCACAGAGATCACATAAAAACCTTTTTCTCTCAGAGGAACTCCCTGACGAGCCATAACAATATCCGCATGTCTTGATAGAATTTCGTTTACTTCTGTACTTTGTGTACGGTCATAAACAATCAGGATGGCTGTTCCTATTCTCTTTTCCATCAGTTAATACCTCCGGGTTAGATTATTAAAAAACTAAAATTATCCTCAATGCCATTACAAAAACAACATTTCAGATTACTGTTACAAATATAACACAAAAAAATTAAATATCCAAATCGATCGCAAATTATTCTTCACCATTCCACACTTCCCACGCTCTTTCCGCCTGTAAATGTAACATTTCCAATCCATTCTTGATAATTGCTTCATGCTGTATGGCAAAGAAAAGAAAAGCGGTGATTTCCGGATTGTACACAAGATCAAATAAATAATGAGACCCCGTCAGGCATTCATAAGGCAAGTCAGGCGCATCTTCAGTATCAGGGTACATGCCTACAGGGCTTGTGTTTATAATTAACTTATTCTGCTCCATTACATCTGCATTTACGTCTTTATATTGCATGCAATTGTCACCTTTTTTGCTCCTGCTCACATAGGTATATGAAATTCCCATTTTTTCAAGAACATACACAACCGCTTTTGCTGCCCCACCGGTTCCCAGCACCAGGGCGTTCTTATGTTCTTTTGTCAGCAAGGGTTTTAAGGATTCCCGGAAACCATGCACATCTGTATTATAACCTTTCAAATGAACTTTTCCGGAATATCTTTTGATCTGTATTGTGTTGACAGCACCTACTGCTTGTGCTTCCGGATCAATTTCATCAAGCAAGGGCATCACAGACTCCTTATAAGGAATCGTACAATTAAGCCCCTGAAGTTCCGGTTTTTCTTTAATCAATCCGGGCAACATATTGATATTTTCTATTGGAAAATTCTCATACACAGCATCATGAATATCCTCTTCTTTGAATTTTTCGGTAAAAAACTTTTTTGAAAAAGAATGTCCGAGAGGATAACCTATAAGTCCATACATTCTCACTCGTCTGTTGTTCATAAATGTTTTTTAAACTTTTTTATATTTTTATACAATTAACAAGAGTTTAAAAATAGCAAAAACTTATTTCTTTTTATAATTGTAGGGGGCGTTCTTGATAAAAAGAAAAAAACTTTTTCACACGCTACAGGACGGCACCCTGATGTATTACTGATGCACCGTTGGTACATGTGATATGGGGGTTGTTTTACGCACCGTGGTTTTATTCTACAAACAGGTCGTCACTACGTGACTATAATAAGCTGCGTAGCGTCCTGATTGTAGAAAGTTGAAATATAAGTCCCTGCGCACAGGGGCAAGGGGTAGGTTAAAATACTGTAATAAAAAAGGTCTCCGCTTTATCGGGGAGGAATGGTATTAAAGATCGTATAGAGTTGACTATGGTTTAATAGCGTGTGATTATCCACATTCATCGTGTGTTCGCCGGCATATACAATATACCCCTGTGTCAGTTTCTCGCTGATTCGTTTAAAAGAGTCAATGGATTTTTTAAAATGACTGTTGTAGGTCATGGATGCCTTGATCTCAATGGGGACCAATTCATTGCCTTTCTTATACAGCAAATCTATCTCCTGTTGGTGGTTGTCTCTAAAGAAGTAGAGGTTGGGATCACGTCCCTGGTTCAATCTTGATTTTACAGCTTCCATTACCACCATATTCTCATACAATCCCCCCAACAAGGGGTCGCGCGTTACCTGCGACTTGTTCTCAATGCCTAAGAGGTAACAGGCAAGACCGACTTCAACAAAGTATAATTTAGGGGATTTGATGATTCGCTTCCCGAAGTTCTCATAATAAGGCGACAAACGATAAATTACAAAGGAGGCTTCCAGCACAGAAAGCCACTCCATAACCGTTGGTTGCGAAACGCCGGTTTCAGCTGCCAAGGCGGAGGCATTGACCAACTGCCCCACACGCCCAGCAAGTATTCTGAGGAAATTCTCAAAACGTGTAAGGTCTTTTAAGTTTATTAATTGACGCACATCTTTTTCAACATAGGTGTGCAAATAGTTTCTATACAAGGTTGTAGGATCCTGCCCTTGATCATATATACGGGGCATGAATCCTTTGTGGATTGCAGTATCACGATCCAGTTCTATCCCTTCATCAGCCAACTCTTTGAATGAAAACGGAAATAAGGTAAGTAAGGCTGTACGCCCGGCCAGGGATTGTGCTATTGAAGCGTGCAAAGTAAGTTGGTGACTGCCTGTCAGGATGTAAGCTCCAGCTTGCTTTGCTTCATCTACCTGCACCTGAATGTAAGAA
Organism: uncultured Bacteroidales bacterium; assembly: GCA_964433245.1. Taxonomy (GTDB): domain Bacteria; phylum Bacteroidota; class Bacteroidia; order Bacteroidales; family JBBRXJ01; genus CAYSRH01. The sequence goes on from CAYSRH010000109.1 coordinate 6,595, forward strand.
AGCAGCTCAGGCACCCGCTGAATTTCATCCACAATAAGGGGTGTCGGATACTGCCTAAAAAAACTCTTTGGGTCGGTTTCTGCCAGCAACCTCGTTTCCGGATGTTCCAAGTTACAATAGGCGTGCCCGGGAAATGTCATCCTCGCCAAGGTGGTCTTACCAGCCTGACGCGGACCTATAATGGTTATGACAGGATAGTTCTCCGCCAAGTCAAGCAGCGTTTTCTGTAGGGTTCTCTGTATCATAAAACAAAGATACTGATTTTTTTCATG
>CAYSRH010000110.1:0-6861 GCA_964433245.1 uncultured Bacteroidales bacterium
CCTTGAAAATGAAATTTTCGCATCAGAGACAGTGGTTTTCGCACAAGCACTAATTCGCAATTGTAAACGAATTAACGAACAACTAACACAAAGTAAATCATTTGCTCACCCTATCATCGTATTTTTGCGATATACGAAACAGTCCATAGTCTGAGACGATTAGTAAGACACAAAGATGCAAGATGAGCAAAACATATTCTCCGATGAAATAAAAGACCTTGCCGGTTTTATTAAATGTCTGGCACATCCTGCCAGACTATCTATCCTTCATCATCTGTCAAAACAGGAGCATTGCATCTGCAACCAGATAGTAAGCCATCTGCCACTTTCACAAGCTACTGTATCACAACATTTAAAAACCCTTAAATCGCTCAATTTAATCAAAGGAGAAATCGAAGGGAAAAGCATCTGTTACTGCATCAATAAGGAAGCAATGAAAAGTTATGCAGCCAAAACGCAAATATTTCTAAATCAAGTAATACGTAATTTAACACTCGAAAAGATGGAAAAAGAAAACAAAACAACAGGAGCTTGTTGTGGTAGCAGTCAGCAGGCTGTATTTGACCCTCAACACATTAAAGAGGTCGTAAGGGAACGTTATGCACAAGTCATTCAGACCCGCTCTTGCTGCGGAGATAGTCAGAAAAATACCAAGACCCTGGTTGATGGTTATGATACCGTAGCGGGCTATGTCCCCAGCGCAGATTACGGGCTTGGCTGCGGCATCCCCACACAACATGCCCAGATTAATCCCGGAGACACAGTGCTGGATTTGGGTTCAGGCGCCGGAAATGACGTATTTATTGTCAGACACCTGGTAGGCGAATCCGGATCCGTTATTGGCTTGGACTTCACTGATGAGATGATTGCCAAGGCCAATGAAAACAAAGCAAAGATGGGATTTAACAACACACACTTCGTAAAAGGTGAAATTGAAAACATTCCCCTGGATGACGAAGCAATTGACGTGGTGGTCAGCAATTGCGTGATCAACCTGGTGCCCGACAAGCATAAAGCTTTTAGTGAAATCTACCGTGTACTTAAAAGCGGAGGGCACTTTTGCATTTCAGATATGGTCGTAAATGGTGATATGGAGGAAGAAATGCGTCGAGACCTGGGGCTATACTCAGGCTGCATTGCAGGAGCTTTAAGCGAAGACACCTATATTGCCATGGTAAAAGAACTGGGATTTCAGACTATTGAAATAAAGAGCAAAAGAGCGGTTATTACCACGAAAGAAAATCTTGAAGCCAAATACACGCCTGAAAAAGCGGAAGCCATGTGGAAGCTGAAAGACAGCTTGTTTAGCATCAATCTATTTGCGAAAAAATAATTGTGAAAACATAAATAATAAAATTAAGCAGATGAAGATAGCATTAATCAGTGACATTCACGGGAACACCGTTGCACTCAAACAAGTACTTGCTGACGCAAGAAAAAATAAGGCAGATCAAATTATTTGCCTGGGAGATTCATTTATCAACGGAGCCAATCCGGTTGGCACCTTACACATGCTGAGGGAAGAGAACATTCCCAGCGTACGGGGCAATACAGAGGATTTTATTTGTGATGCCTATCGCAGCAAGTGTGCCAGTGAGCGTTTCAACAACTTAAAAGAGCCCTTACAGCAAACAGTTGCCTGGTGTGCCGAAAACTTTTCCGAAGAAGACATCTCCTACCTTGAATCACTACCCCTCACAAGTAACATCGAACTACCTCACAATTTATCTCTTCTTTGCTACCATGCCACACCTAACGCAAACACAGAACTTTTAAGAGAAAATTCCGAAAATGAATTATTTGAACAGCTAACAAAGGATTTTAGTGCTGATTTTTATGCAGGAGGACACACGCACACGCCCTACATCAAAAAATACATGGGAAAAACATTTCTAAATCCCGGTTGCCTGGGCATTCCCATAGCAAAGATTGATGAAGAAAAAAACCTAAGCCTTTACTCCGGCGCCGAGTATATGATGTTGAACGTAACACCTGAAGGTGATATTGACATCCAGATAAAGCGAATTCATATGGCTAAAGAAGATCTGTTAGCGCTGGTCATGGAATCCGAAATGCCCAATAAAGATGTACGCATTAACTTGTTGCGCGAATCAATCGTTGGATAAGTAATATTCCTTCTGCTAAACTTTTTTCAATATGTTAGCAAATTCACCCCAAACACAAAGTGTTAATGCTGTCCTAACAATACACTAACGTTCCCTTACTTACTTTATAAAACAATCAACGAGCTCCATCTGACCATTAAAAAATAAAAAATAAAAATATGAAATTTGCTATTATTTTTATTTTGCTCGCATCCCTCTGTTCTGAGGTTACTAAGGCACAATACGCAGCTGCTAATAAAAAGACGGTTATAACCGGAAGAGTTGTTGAAGAGAACGGCAATCCTTTAGCTTACGTAAATATACTGCTGCACAAGGCTTCCGATTCCAGCCTTGTAACAGGTTCTATTACGAATGCAAAAGGGGAGTTTACATTACACAACATTCAAAAAGGAAGCTATCATATAACTGCAAAATTCATCGGTTACAGCGACTTAACAATACCGGATATCAAAGTCAACGAAAACAAATCAAGTTTACAACTGGGAGATATGACCATTGAGTTAAGCTCCTATCAACTTGACAAAGTGGACGTTGTAGCGAATTTTAGTGCAGTAGAATATAAACCAGAGAAAAAAATAATTCATGTCAGGAGAGATATCGATGCCAATATTGGTTCTGCGATGGATATTTTAGAGAAAAACGCATCAATTAATACGGATGCAGATGGTGCCATTTTGTTACGTGGAGATGCTGATGTAATTATCTTAATTGATGGACGCCCTCATCATGTCGGAGGCAACTCAACATTATCGTCAATACCTGCTTCTTCAATCGAAAAAATTGAAATCATAACAAATCCCTCTGCAAAATACCAGGCAGAAGGTACTGCTGGCATCATCAATATCATTCTGAACAAGAACAAAAAAGACAATATTAGTTCTTTGATCAACATAACTGTCGGTACGCAAGATAAATACGCCGGCAATGCAAGTGCTTTCTACAGTAAGGGGAAATATTTCGGCAACATACAACTCTCTTACAACAATATGACCTTTTACCATGAATCGGAAAGAACTCGAAAATTCACTTTTATTGATTCTATTGTAAATTTCCGTGACGATTATAAAAACCGCTTTTTCAACAACATTAACAATTCTGTTAGTATGCGTAACGGGATAAATTTTAAGAACTTATCAGTTACACTTGAGACCAAATACGGGGTTCATAAACTATATAATTATAAACAAGGGATTCAAAAAAAATGGAGTGACGTAAATCCCATTGAAAAAAACATCTGGAATGAAAATGAACGTCACATCAGTTGGAATTACCTGGAAAACAATGTAAATTTTAAATTAAAATCAGACAACAACAAGCATCGGTCCGATATAAATCTGTTTAATTCAACAGAGACGGGGAAAAACAATTATGAATCGCTATCTTATCTTATAGGCAATCTTGATGATAATAGTGGAGATACTACAAAATCGTTGACAAGGCAGGATCTTTCTTATCTCTTTTTTCTGGGCACCATCGATTATACATTTTCGCTTAATGCGAATAATCGTATCGAAACGGGTGTTTATACAAAGTATATGAGAAATCCAAACATAATACAAAAAGGGGGATTCGATAATGCAAGTAATTCGTGGATTATGTACGATGATTTGCAATACCATGTAGATGTGCAACACAATAGCTTTGCAGCTTACTTAAACTATAGCGGACAGTATGAAGACCTGACCTATCAGGGAGGCATTCGAGGTGAAACAGAAAACCGGGATATACACCTGACTTCCATAGATTCCTCCTACCTTTTGCAGCTTACAGATGTATTTCCATCTATTTCAGCATTGTATAAAGTAAACTCTTACCTGAGCTTCACTGCATCTTACAGTAAACGAAAACAGCTGCCCAAACCCTGGCAAACAATTCCCATTTCCTATGTGTTTGATTATTATGTCCAGGGAGGGGGTAATCCAGCATTAAAACCAGTTTACTCAGACAAAGTAGATGCCGGGATGCAATACAATTTAAAAAAAGCAAGCGGCTCTTTTACCCTGTTTTACAAAGAGGGAAAGAATGAAATTATTGTTGTGCAAAGTATTGACAATAATTTTATCCAAACCCGGGAATATTATAACATCCCTGAGCATATCACAAAAGGGGTTGAACTGGATAACAAGTGGACTATTGTGGATTATTTAAGTACGAGTATTAATGGCAGTGTATTTCATAATCACTATAAAGGCACGTATAATGCAATGCTATTCGATAACCAAAACATTGCATGGAACGCTAACTTTATCGTAGATATCGCTTTTACTAAAAGCACCAAAGTGCAAATTTTTAATGCGTATTATAGCGATTATGCACAGCTTCAGGGAGCTTCTAAAGCTAACTACTATACCGATATAAGTTTCAGTCAGGGCTTCTTAAATAAAAGCCTAAGCCTTAGCATAAAAGTCCGGGACATATTCAACAGCCGAAAACTTGGAATCGTTTGGCAATGGGAGGGCTATGAAGCATATTATGGAAATTTGCGTAAAAGATATTTACTTTTCAATATATCCTATAATTTCAACCAATACAACTCGAAGTATAAATCTACAGAGATTGAAAGAGGAGCCTTATAACAGAAAGAAAAAACTTTATACGAACTCATAATAAACAAGCAATACCTCTTGTGCGCAATGTCATACGCACAAAAAATCACTGAAGGTTAAGGCTAAACCCTTCGGTAGTATTGGCAATTTCTTTGATGTTTGTGTACATGCTGTCGTGGGCAGGTAAATAAATGAATTTATCCCGTAATTCCTCATCATACAAGGCATAAGCAGACTGTCTGTAATTGCTCCACAACTCAGGTTCATTGATATGAATATTGACATAAGCATCCTGCACCTTTTTTTTCAGTTCCTCAGGCAAATCACCCCGGATCGAAATAGGCGCTACACGATAGGGTTCCGATTCCCACAAGACAATGTAGTCTTCCCTGGAGATTCTTCCTTGATTAACAAAACGGTCCATGGCAACACCAAAGGTGCAGGAAATATCGACCCGCCCCGCTATGGTAGTTAATACCGCTGCCGCATAGCTATTGCTGAATGAAACCTGTTTAAATGACTCCTCGGGAGGCAATCCGATGGAGTTCAGATGCGCCCTTGGTAGTAAATGCCCTGATGTAGAAGCAGGATCACCAAACGTAAATGTTAAATCCTTCGCCTTTCTTTTCACCTCCTCCATGCTGGTTATGCCGGACTTTGTTCCTGTGATAATGACGCTACTGGTATAATAATCTCCATCAACTGTTCCCAGCATAGCAAACGCCTCAGCCCCTGCCCTGTCAACCGCAAGCAGATAAGACAATTCTCCAAGATGCGCAATATCTACTTTTTTAGCCCGCATGGCCTCAATAACAGCAGCATAATCACTGGCAATGAAATACTCAACCTTTTTTACACCTGTTTCTCGCTGAAAATAAGCCGCCAACAGCTTCATATGCGACATTCTTTCTGTGGGATCATCTCCCCCGGTAAAACCTATCACCAGTTTTTTTACCTCTTTATCTCCTGCTTGTTCCCCACAGGAAGAGAAAAATAACACACCCAACACAATCAATACATACGAAAATTTACGCATAACAAATAGTTTTAAAATGATACAAAAACACTAACGAATATTAAAAACGCCTACCACATCCAACATGTGATCAAATTCATCATAGATAGACTCATCAACAGGTATATAACGTAATGAGTCGATTGACATAAAGCTGGAATAAAACTCCCGGCGCATATCAATGATGGTATTCCATGCAACCGAATCCTGTTCTTTCATATTCACATACGCATGCAACAAGCGCTCCCTAAATTCAGGAGAAACATCTGCTCTGATCACCGAGGCTGTCGTTGGCAGGGGATCGGAATACCAAAGCATGTTAAAATCACCAGGGGAAACATCCCCATCGGTTAATGTTGCAATCCGATCAATGACTGAAGTCTGCACACATGCTACGTCCACCCTTCCCGAGTGCACATTTAACACCGTTGACAAATGATTCGTCGCAAAAATCACGCGTTCAAAGTCCTCCTTCGGGTTAATGCCCTGTTGTATCATATAATAATGGGGAACGATGTGTCCTGAGCTTGAAGCCGGATCAACAAAAACAAGCGAAAGCTTGTGCATATTTGCTTTTAAATCCTCCATTGTCTCAATTCCGGATGATTTATGTGTCACAATAGAAGCCCTGTAATTATCTGTCTGACTTCCATCATTTAAACCCATAGTATACAAAGGCAGCAAGTCTGCTTTTTTTCTTGCAATCAAATAAGCCAGCGGGGGTAGGTTTCCTACATGAATCTTCTTTGCCCGTAAAGCCTCAATAACTGGTGCATAATTATTCACTTCATAGTAAGTGACCGGTACTTCAAGTGTTCTTTCCAAATAGTCTCGTACCGGTTCATAACGTCGAAAGACAACTTGCGCATCCTCACTGGAAGTCGAAATGCCCAAACGCAATACCTTGGGATTTCCCTGCTCATCGAGATCAGAATACATATTGCCACAAGAACTGAGCATAGAAAAGGTCATAAGGATAAGCAAACGAACAATCAATACAAAATAGCCTCGCATAGTATCTCTTCTTTTAAATGAATAAGCCAAAAGACCAAAATGATCTGATACACGACAAAGGTGAGGTATTATTATTAGGTAATGATAAAGAGTATGTGAAGAGTATGTGAAGAGTATGTGAAGAGTAACTAATACGTACGACTGCATATCAGCATGCAGC
>CAYSRH010000111.1:0-6852 GCA_964433245.1 uncultured Bacteroidales bacterium
GCATTAATTGAGGAGATCAATGCATTAAACAGAGGGAATTTTTTAAATCGCCTGGCAATAAGCCATAATTTTACTGTTTTATTTTTCATTTTATGAAGAGAAAAATACTTTTTGTATCGCCAAAGCAGATATATCACCCCAATCCATTGACCAATAACATGTCCCAAAAAGAGTCCATATCCTGTTAGTTTCAGAAAGCCAAATACCAGTTGATGGATTGAAATTCCGGCACTTTTTGCAGAACGACCAATCGAAATTTCTTTGTACATCCCATTTCTGTTGAAATAACTATTGAGGCTTTGCATAATCCCATTAAAAAAGACAGCGAGGGGTATGTAAAAAAGCCATTTAACATCTTCCCTGTTGTTTTTCAGATTAAACATTTCAAGGATTATATCGTGTGCAAAAAAAATAATTATAAACAGTAGCAATGAGACAATACTTGATATAAACAAAGACAAGACGAATAACAATGAACCTTCTTTATCTTTTTCAGGAATGATGATGGCGAGTTCGTATTGAAGCGTGGCAACAATAGAAGCAACCATGACAATAGAAGAAAAAAGAAAATAAATACCCAATTGATCCGGTGAGTAAATTTTCACCAAAAAAATAATTGCTATGAGCGGAATAATTTGAGAAATCGAAGATCCTGTGAAAAGAATAATAAAATTCTTAACGAAAAGACTGCTTCTTAGCTTTCGCAGAAAGGAAAATTCCCTAAACATTTATTCATCTGTTTATAATTTTGATTTTAGCGGTCAGATGCAGCTCACCATGAGACTAATTCTCTTTCTAACTGACAATCAATCAAATTTTTAATAATCATTCTCGTGTGTGTCAAAATTTTTGTCATGGCTCGGTTCATCTTTCAATTGATTAAAATCTATTTCAGCAGAAGAATGGCCTATCTCTATTAATTTGGATTTGTCACACTTCAATGTTCGCTCAGGATATTTCTTTATCAGGTTATAATTGTGTGTTGCCATCAATACGGCTCTTCCACTTTTTCTTATATCCATTAATATTTCCATAATGGCTACGGAAGTATCGGGATCAAGATTTCCGGTGGGTTCATCTGCCATGATCACTTCAGGGTTATTCAATAAAGCACGTGCTATGGTTACACGTTGTTGCTCCCCACCCGAAAGTTGATGTGGCATTTTATAGCCTTTAAAAGCCAGATCAACTCTTTCCAGAACTTCTTCTATTCGCTGCTTGATCTCCTTTTTATTCTTCCATCCTGTCGCACGTAAAACAAATTCCAAATTTGACTCGACATTGCGATCTGATAACAATTTAAAATCCTGAAAAACAATCCCCAACTTGCGTCTCAAATATGGAATTTTTTTTCTTTTGATCTTGCCCAGGTCATATCCCACAATTTTTGCTTCACCTTCTTTTATGGGAAGTTCAGCTGTCAGGGTTTTGATCAGGGAACTCTTTCCACTTCCTACCTTTCCTATCAAATAAACAAACTCTCCTTTGTCTATAGAAAATGTAACATCAGACAACACAAGGCTGTCCTTTTGAAAGATCGAAGCGTTCTTAACATCTATAACTGAATCCAACGGCATTTTATTAAAAATATTTATAAATTCAAACTTATAGAAAATAATGCAAAGATAGATATGAAAAGGCAGATATACATTGTTTTTATATTTTAAAATTAAAGAATTGTTAATTTACTTTTAGATGCAAAACAATTGTTCCTCTATTACTCAGTTTTATTAATCCTTCTCCTTCTATGCTACTTCCTTTGCTTTTATAAACGACCTTAATTTCAGGGTTCTTCTGCCACCTGATCGTTGCATGTCCCGGAACATCCGCACTGTTTGTGATAACCACAATATACCCTTCGGGTGATTGTAAAGTTTTCGCAATGACATTGTTTTGTGTGGACATTGTGAAAAGGCTGCTATCTTTATCAAGGTACTGATCTAAGATTTTTTTTAATCCATTATGATCATGCAACCAGGCCTCTAAACCTATCATGGCAGGAATAAAAAGAACGTCTCCCTTTCCTAATTGATTGCGTGTTGCGATGACTTCTCTTTCATATAAAGAAAGGGGCTTTGCTGTCGTAGGCAATAATGTTGAATACCAATAATGAAAAGGCACAGTTCCCAGCTCTTTTAAATCAATTAAAAAAGGCTTGTCTGTGATTTTCACTTCTTTGACCTTCGCACCAAAAACCTCTTCATAGGGATTAAATGTCTGGTGCATATTGATTTCCATGGGATCAAAGAATCCTGTCAATCCCGTTGCAATAAGTTGATTGCCATTTTCCACAAAACGCTTTACCTTTCCTGCCAATAGAGGATCCAATGCAACTGAGTTGGGCAATATGACGGTTTTTCCTGTTTGATTGCTATCCCAATGATAATCGTCAAATTGTTGTATTCCTACGGGAATTCCCATTTGCAATAAAGTTTTATAAAATGCCAACAATGATTTCATGTGGGCATCTTTGCCTCGTCCATCAATGTCTTTCCACAAATCTTTTCGCCATAAGATTAACATGGTTTCGGGGCTGACCAAAAGAGTTACTTTATCTTCCACAGGTTTGGTGTCTTTGAAAATCAACTCATTTTCGTTCAGAGTTTCCGCAATTTTTGAAATAGTCAAGAGTCTTTCGCTGGGATTATTCTGAAAGTCCAGCAATGACCATTCTCCTGCCTCTCCTCCTTGTTTACGCCAGTTCAGACACCAAAATATAACTTGTTCGGCACCATTTCCGATGCCGGTCCAAAGCCATTGTTCAATATCTTTTTCAGTAGGACACAGTGGGTTTGTTCCACTCCAAATGTTATTTCCGCCTTGTAGTTCAGAAATCCAAAAAGGATTTCCTGCAGACGAACCACGGATAATATCACAAATAGCAGACACCCCTATGGCATAATCATTTCTTTCAAAATATCCCAGATGCCATGATGGATGTATGGATGCCCCGAGTGAATTGACAATCTGGCGCCAGGCCGGAAGGTCATACTTATGAAGTATCTCAAAAATACCATGCGGATTCACATGCAAAGGCGTTTTTACATCATATTTTCTGATTTCATCAGCAATAAACTGCATGTACCATGTAAGGTGGTCACGCCAAAACCGGTTCCAATCAAGATAAGCTGAAGGATTCGTAAATCCACCTGTCCCATCCCATGAACTGTGGTAGGTTATGGATTCAAAGGAGGCAAAGGCACTTAGCCAGGTATGATTCAAACTATCAACTGTGATATATTTTTCTTTTAACCAATCCTGAAAACGTTCGATTGCAATGGGATCTTGCCGGTTTAATTGTCCGGGTTCATTCATTAACCACCAGTTTCCTAATCCTTTATGATTTTTGTAACGATCAACAACACGTTCAATATATTCCTTTGAACTCTCAAGATGAGACCATTCTGCAGCAATTGGACCATGCTGCTCTTTATAATAAAACCGTTTATTAACAAAGGCAGGACCATGTTCAGGACTCAATGTTGCCTGAATTTTTATTCCATTTTTTTTTGCTGCATCAAAAGCCCGGTCATAAAGCGTAAAGTCCCATTCATCGTCTGACACCTGAATATAGTTCCACATAATAAACAGGCGGGCATTTTTCATATTATTATCTGCTAATATTTTAAACCAATTTTCAATTTCAACTTTGGTTTGTCCGGGTTCAATCCATATTTGTGCCCCTATCTCCTTCCCTGTAGCAGACTTAAAAAAAAAGGTCTGCGTAAAAATTATTAAAAACGGTAGTAGATAATAACGCCTTTTTATGGTTAACATAATTATGCCTTTGGTGTATTATGATAAAAAAACAAATATAAAATATAAAAGATAATTTAGCTTACTCCCTTTAGAATTGAGGTGAATAAGATGATTCATTTAATATGTCAAAACAGAATTAGGTATTAGAAACTATTCAAGCAATCGTCCTTTGAATCAAAAGTTTCGAAAATAGTATCAAGATGAAGTAATTTAAATATGCGAAGCACTTCTTCGTTGATATTGAACACTTTAAAGCATCCATAATTATCATTGGCTGTTTTCATTGCAGACAGAAAGCAAGCAAATCCTGAGCTATCAATAAAATCAATGTTTTCAAGGTTTAATACAAGTTTTTTATGTTTGCCTTTCAGTAAATTGTTCAATTCCTCTTTGATATCTTCAGCATTAACTGCCGTAATTTTATCAGTATTTTCGATCCTTGCAATTGCAATGTTGTTTTCGTTTTTTATTGAAAGCATTGTTCTTTCGATTTGTCTGTTTTAATTTAAAAGCTTATTTACAAAGATAATACTTTCTATTAATTTATAATAATGATACAAAAATAAAATTGGTTCTACCACGAATTTAATGAAAGCTTGTCTTTGTTTATATGTAGATAAAATAAGGGTAGAACCATAAAATTAATGGTATCGCTTGGAAGACAGGTAATTTTTCACATAGTCTTCAACGCCTTGTTCCAATGTGTGAAATGGTTTTATGTAACCAATATCTCTTAGCTTTTGCATATTCGCCTCAGTGAAATACTGGTATTTGTCACGAATATCTTTTGGGGTGTCAATGAAATCTATTTTTGTTTTTAATCCCATGAAATAGAAAGTATTACAGACGAGATCTGAAAAAGTCCTTGCTTCTCCTGTGCCCAAATTATAAATGCCATTGTCTTTCCTGTGATGCATTAAAAAAATAATGACATCAGTGACATCCTGTACATAGATAAAATCGCGAAGTTGTTCTCCATCTTTGTAATCAGGATTGTGAGACCTAAAGAGTTTCATCCTTCCTGTATTCATTATCTGATTGTGAGCATGAAATACGACTGACGCCATACGCCCTTTATGGTATTCATTCGGTCCATAAACATTGAAAAACTTCAATCCTGCCCAAAAGAAGGGAGCCTCTTCCTGTTGTATCACCCATTTGTCAAAATCGTTTTTTGATTCTCCGTATGGATTAAGCGGCTTCAGAGCAGGAATTATTTCGTGATTGTCATCATAGCCACGCTCTCCCATCCCATAGGTAGCCGCTGATGAGGCATAAATGAGGGGAATCGCATATTGGCTGCAATGTTGCCAAACGTTTTTGGAGTAGTTAAGGTTGAGTGTGTTAAAAATTTCTTTATTGAATTCGGTGGTGTCTGTTCTCGCACCGAGATGGATAATGAACTGTATGAATTTGTGGTTGTCTTTGATAAAGGGAAAGAACTCATCCCTGTGAATTTTTTTTGTGATCTGTTTGTTGCTTAAATTGGCTTCCTTTTCAGGATCAGAAAAATCGTCAACAGCAATAATATCGTTGAATCCTTCGTGATTCAGCTTTCCTATCATATTACTTCCGATAAACCCGGCAGCTCCGGTCACTATAATCATCTTGCTTGTGTTATGGTGTTATAAATAATGTGTTTTTTTGAAATGCAGGAATCATGCCTTTCTCATAAGCCAGGTCAAACAATTGCTTGATTGATCCCCTGCCTTTCTCCCCCAAAGATAAAGAGAAATCGTTAACAAACATTCCAATGTGCTGTTTTATTATGGAATCATCTTTTTCCTGGGCATATGCACGTATCGACGAAGCAACAATATCCGGATTTTCTATTGCAAATACAATGCTTTTTCTGATCAGTTCATTGACCTTTCTACTTACCTCTTTGGGGATGTCACGTTTGATGGCAATCCCTCCCAATGGAATTGGCATGTGCTGTGTCTTCTCCCATAGGGAACCCAAATCTTCTATGGCTGTTAATCCTTTTTTTTCATAAGTAAACCGGGATTCATGGATCAACAATCCGGCATCTTGTTCACCTCGCAGTACCACATCTTCTATGTCTGAAAACAAATAGGCTGTTTTTTTTGTGGCTGCAGGATGAAAAATGCCAAGTAATAAATTGGCTGTTGTATGGTGACCGGGAATTGCAATCCGCAGCTTATGAATGGATGAAGGATCGGTTTTTTTTGCAGATACCAGAATGGGACCGTTATGATAGCCCAGGGCACTCCCACTATCAAGAATTTGGTATGTTTCAAGTGTCTTACCTATGACATGATAACTCAGCTTGCTGATATCAAGTTCTCCTTGTAAGGCTTTTTGGTTTAATTGCTCTACATCTTCAATGACAGGTCTGAATCGAATATCTCCGGAATGAATTCGCCGGCTTAACAATGCTTCAAACATGAATATGTCGTTGGGGCAGGGAGACAGTCCGATGCTTAACTCCATAGTCGTTGGTTTACTTTAATGTATCTAACTATCTTTTTTAGTGCAGGGGTAATCTCCCATTGTACTTTATTGCTTTCATTTACCATATTGGAAATTCCTCTTATTTGAATACCGGGGATATTCAGTTTTCTGCATACCATATAAAAAGCAGCTCCTTCCATGGTGATAATATCAGAATGAAAAGTGTTGCGGAGTGTGTTTAGATGACTTAGGCTACGGTTGACAGTGTTGACTGTAATTCCTTTAACGCTTCGCGTTCTGTTGGGAAGTATCCCTTCATATGTCATTACTTGCGAAAATTGATTGTCCATCCCTTTTTCCTCAAGAGAGATGAATGTATCTTTTTCATAAAAGCCAATATCTGCAAAATAATCCTGAACAACAACAACAACAGATCCTTTGCTTATGTCACTTGAAAAACTCCCGGCAATGCCGAGCTGTAAAACTATGTCATATTCTTTTTTGAGCAAAGCCCGGGTAGTGGAAAATATAGTGTTGTGAATACCGACACCACTAACAAGAAAGTCAAAATCCCTGAATGATGAAAGCCGGGGAATTAATATCTCGGCTTCAATATTCGATGGTATCGTAACAAGGATATTCATAGTTTTCGTTATTTTTGCAACTTCTTGTTATGTG
>CAYSRH010000112.1:0-6784 GCA_964433245.1 uncultured Bacteroidales bacterium
ACTAAAAATAGAAGACTTCTGGTTTTCATACCTTTGCTTTATTATTAAGTTATTAATTAATTAAATTTATATCTTGTCAATATATATTATACACAAAAAATAGATGTTCCCCTTATTCATTTTCATTCTTATATCACATCAACACCTTTTTTTATCAGCCATAATGCCCCCACCTGTGAAGCAAATTCTTCATAGGGCAGTCGTGTCGGCAGTACCGGATTAAAGAAATTATATTTACGGAGATCATGATCAACAATTTGCTTTTTCACCTCATCATAATATACTGTTCCCGGCATAGGCGTTAATATTGTATATCCGGCATAGGCAACCTTATGACCGGCAGCATAATCAGCCATTGCTTTAAAATCCTCTTCGGAATAATCGCTTGGAATGACATAATTGCCCCGCAGATTAATACCATTGTCATGAAATATCCTGATGGCCTTTTCAATGGAATTTGCCGGTGCTTTCTTGTTATATTTTTTCAGTTCTTTTTCTTTATACGATTCAAATCCACAGATAACAACCTTCAATCCGTTTCCGGCTAATTTCTCAATAAGTTTCGGATGACTGACTGCTGTATCAAAACGAATATCCATAATATATTCCTTTTTGATACCCTCCTGCTCTATTCTGTCAAAGAGAGCATCAATAAAATCGATGTCAACAATGGTATTGGCATCAGCAAAACGCACGATATCATAGTCAATGGCTTTCAGTTCTGCTATAACACTTTCTACATCACGTTGCCAGTATTGACCATTATGTTCCCGCCATATAGAGCAGAATGTACAGGTGTACGGACAGCCGAGGGAAGTGAAAAGGTAAGTCGTAGGTGATGGTGCATTGCCTACCTGGTAAGTACTTCTCCATCTTTCCAGAAGGGAGCGATCAGGCATTAGAAAATCTTTTTTTGCCGGATCCCAGGGGCTTATATTACCTGCCGTCCTGCCAAGTACTCCTCCTCGCCTCAGGTATATGCCGGGAATAGAATCATACAGTTGTCCTTTTTCTTTGGCTTGGACAATGGCTCTGAACTGTTGACCGGCATGGCCTCTTATCGCTATGTCCACTGCCGGATCATTGCAATCCTCTATGCACAGGGTCACATGAAGTCCGCCAATAACAGTTGTGATACCGGGGTTCACCTGCTTAGCCACCTGCAAAATCTCAAGACCATAATACAGTTCACTGCTGATTACCGTGGTTCCTACGATGTCGGGCTGGTGTATTTGTATAAGTCGTTCCACCATCGAAGCCAAGGGAGGTGCATCAGGATTGAGGTCGTACTCCCCTTTGGTATCAAAAACAACTACTTCGTGATCTTTTACAGCAGCAGCCAGCGTAAGCAAGCCCAGCGGAGGACCGATCAATTTTTTATGAATAAAGTATTTCGCTTCCTCGGGCGCATACTGAAGTATCGCATTAAATGGAGAACGGGGCGTATTGATAAGTAGTACTTTCAAGCAATTTGTTTATTGTTGAATCATAATAAAACACAAATATAATAAAACAACAGCATCAATACTTCGAATGATGCTGTTGTTAATATATACCAAAGCCGAATAATACGTCCGGCGTTATTTTATATGTTTTTATTTCAATTCAAACTTCACGAAGGTATCTTTTTTCCCTTTGATATATATTTCCATGATAAATATACCTTCTCCTGCTTTAGTGATACGCCATGTTTTAAACTGATAAGCCTTGTATCCATCTATGTCATTCATATCACATATGGTATGTTTCTCAAGCTTTCCAGTTGCATTATCCACCTTATATGTAGTTAAAAAACCACCTTTCCCATCCAAATGGGGCTCTGGCACACCATCATCCGGACTAAGTTCAATATTTTTGGGGTTGTCCACGAAAGCTATGTAATCACTTCCTTTGTTTTGCATAAAGGCATAACTCATTTGTCCACATCCTGCAAGACCTTCTTGGTTTTTAGGCAGTTTTTTCATCCATGCCAAGCTCCCATCATTGTTGACTTTTAACATAATAATGTTTGAAAAATGATAAACGTTTTCTTTTTTTGGTCCATGGTAAAATTCATTTCTAAGGTATTGGCGCTCACCGATAAAATATGCTCCATCTTCTTTCACTATAAAATCCAGTAAAAACAGGTCAAGTATACCAGCTTTTCCATCTTCTTCTCTTTTTGCAACAGTTTTCTTTTGCCTTTCACTAAGATTTTGTTGAATAAATTCTTCAGAAAACTCGTAAGTATCTTTTTTTACCAGGTTTCCTTCAGAATCAATTTGGAAATATAAAAGTCCATTTGCATTAAATATAAATTGACCTCCTGTAAAAGGATTGTAGGTAAATTCGATGCCATTCGCGTAAAAACCTCCGCACATAAGATTGCCTTCATCATTTTCACGAATTTTAAGCTCTCTCAGGAAATAGTCTGTTGATAAATCAAGTTCCTTGGGTGTTAGTTTTCCGTTATGATCAATAAGAAAAATCTCGTATTTCTTTTTTGTTCTGTTACCAACCAACATCCTTGCTTCACCACTATTCGTTACGGCGTACTCAATGTTATTGATTTCTTTTTCTGTATAAGGCATTTTCACTTCTTTCCCCCAGATTTTATTCATATCCGAATCGAACACAAAAAATCCAATATCATCTTTATTCTTTGCATCATTTCTCTCCAGAGGATAAGATCTGTAATTGATCATCACTTTAGATTTATCAAATGATGTATATACTTTAAATTTCTCTTTTGCTTTAAAGGCCGAAAAAGTACCATCAACCTGACTGAGATTTTGTGTCATAGGAAGATCAACAACTTTTCTACTGGTTTCGATGATAACTCTTTGTTCTTTAAAAGTAGCGTTTTCCGGATCGATCTCACGGCTATAGACTTTGAAATTCTTGGCTTTTCTATCGTAAGCCTCATAGATATAAAAAATTTTGTCTCCTAATCTGATTACATCCTGGAATACTGCTTTTTTGGGTAAATCATCATAAGTGTTTCTTGCAATCTCTTTCATGGCATTGACATCCATTTTTTGAATGTACACGACCCCTCTACTCATTTTGGCAAAAATAAGCGTGCCATTATCCATTGAGATATATTCTTTGCTTCCCGCATCAATCACATCATAGGGGGTTGCAACAGAAACTTCAAAATCTTTCGATAACTCTTGTCCAAAAGCAAAAGCTTGAGATAATAATAATACTGCTAAAATTAAACTTTGTTTACTCATAATTCCTTTTTTTTTTTGATTAATAAATAATTCTAATAATTTCAATCACTATTGTCCGGTCAAAAATATTTCGATAATGCCGTTAGGCATTAAATATCGGTAAAAAATCACAAATACATAAACATTACCAGTCCCGCGTGCAAAAGTGCTGTTATCGCAAGAATAATTCCAACCCTACGATGCACCTTCATAGAAAGTTTTACAATTATTCTTCCTGTGCCACCTTGATTGTCTTCACAACATCACCCTCACTTCCATGCAAATTGCAATTTCCTTCCACAACAATTTCTGTTTCACCTTCAAACTGGAAGGTATATATCAATGTAAAATTTTCATTTCTGGGCAATGTGTTCCGATCATATTCCCAACGCTCTACTTCTTCGCCATTCAATTGAATAGAAACCCAGTCAGTATAATGCATTCTGCTGTTACCTCTATGCGTCACATTAACGGTTACTGTGACGGTTTCTCCTGCGGTAGCAGATTCAGGAACCAAAACTTCCACAGAAGTTTTATTTGCAAAAAGACTCAGGGAGATAAATAATCCTGCCAGAGTTAAAAGGGTGAAATTTTTCATTTTTTTTGTTTTTAAATTATACAATATAAAAATATAAAAATATTTTGAACTAATCAATTTTTCCTTACAAAAAATCCCATTATGATTAAAAATATATCTTCCATGTTGCCATTGGGTAGAATCCCATTGCATGCGTTTTTACTATTTTTCCGGATGTCAGGTCTAATCTGTCCATATAAACACTGGTGTAGTTGGTTCGATATTGCAGGTCTATTGCTGTTTCGGTACCAAATGAATTCCGGTTTCGTTTGAAACCTATGCGGAAACTTGCCCGTTTATAATCCTCACGCCTGACCTGGTATGCCATATCCCAATCATATACGACCTCATGTTGTTGTACAGATTGCTCTATATCGTATGGGACATAAGGTCTTCCACCGGCATAAGTCAGATTTATGCCAAGGTTAAATGAACGACCCTTCTTTAATGCTTCGAACTCATAACCGGCCAATAAGTTGAAGGCGTATCTTCCGTTAAAAGCCGTGTTCCGCCATACACCATCAAGTCCGGTATAACGGGAATCAAAAAGCGATCCGGTAAGCAGTAAATAATATCCGTCGGTAAAGAATTTTTCCAGTGTTATTTCAATTCCATAATTTTTTCCGTATCCCCGGTTGACAAGGCTATCTTTTCTTTCGATATAAAATTCAGCACCAAAATTGGCAAGAGAATATGCTGAATCAGTCAGGGAGACAGGTATATGATACAGATGCTGATAATAGGCTTCTGCTTTTAATCGCATATCACCTGCCATACGGCAATCGTAGCTGATCATATGCTGGAAGCTTCTGGTGAAGCGAAGATCTTGATTTGTCATTTTCCCTTTGCCATTCAGTACATAATACGCCATCAGAGGCTGCATCTGACTATGCAGGCCAGTACCGTAAGCGATCCGGTGATGTGGGGACAACTGCAAAGAAACACTTGCCCTGGGTTCCGGAACAAATTCCTTTGTCAAATCAAGATATTGCAAATTCACACCAAGATAAAAAGAGAGCGACATAGAATAACGATACTGTATATCTGAAAAAAAACGATATAAGAAAAGTTTCTCTTCCTCTGCAGCTGTCATCACCTTAAACTGCGATTCAACATACTGACTGTCCGAAATGCTTATGTTATAATGATCAAGATATCCTCCAAACGAAACATCTGTACTTGTGTTGATCTTATGCCTGAGAACAGATGAAAAAGCATATTTCATCTGTTTGGATTTTTCATGTGCCCATAAAGAAGGGTCCCTGTCAGCAAGAGAAAAAGTATCAACCCTGTTTTCAACAAAACTTCCTGTAGCATACAAAGACGATATCAACCTTGTTCGTTCAGACAAATCGATGTTATGATTTAAGCCGAGTGCTCCCATTTGATACTGATTGTGAATATCCTCACTATTTGTGTTAAACATCCATTGCTCTGGGGGTTTGTCCGAATCAATCAATCCTATCCGGCTTGTTCCTCCTATTCCCGTGATGGAAAAAGCACCTGCATTTTCTGTCGGCATATGAACTTTAAAAGAAATATCCTGATAATTGGCAGTTTCAGGTAGATTGATTCCCATTTTAGAAAGAATATCAACAAATGAATAGCGATAAGCCATCACGTAAGAAGCGTTCTTCCCGGCAGGCAAAGGTCCTTCGGTTCCCATCTCCAGACCATTCCACCCAAGCTGTGCCCAATGTTCGTGACGATGTGCATTCCCTGGTCGCATCTTCAGGTCAAAAACCCCGGCCACAGCATTGCTGTACTCAGCAGGAAAGGCTCCGGTAAAAAAATCAGATCTGGATAGCAAATTGCTGTTGATCATGGTAATGGGACCACCTGTTGATCCTGTCGCTCCAAAATGATTGGGATTGGGCACCTCCATTCCATCAATCCGCCAGAGCAATCCACTTGAGGAGTTTCCCCTGATAATAATATCGTTACGATTGTCACGGGCAGGCAATACTCCGGCATAATTGGCAGCCATACGTGCAGGATCACCATAACTTCCTGCAAAACGAGTTGTTTCTTCAATGGTAAAAGAACGGGCACTTACATTGGCACGTTGATTTACAGGTCTGTCTTTTGCTGCATAAGCCTGCACAATAACATGTTCCAACAATTCTACTGAAGGATTCATTTTGTGGTCAAGGATACGCTCCCGTCCAGCCGTTAAACGAACGTTTTCAATGGTTTCGCTTTCGTATCCGATCCGTGAGAAAGTAAGAGAAACAGAGCTTGCCGGTATGTCATAAAAGACATACATGCCATTCTTGTCCGTAATGACAACCTGCTCTTCTGAATCAAAAGAAAGTAAAACCGTTACCCCCTCCAAAGGTTGTTGGGTTTGCCTGTCATAAACCATGCCCCGGATGTTTTGGACAAAAACCTGTGCCTGTGTTGTTAAAAAGATGAACAAGCAAAACTCTATGGCAAAAATTCTATACACCTTGCGGCATTAGAATTTAAAACTGAGTCCGGCTTTCAAAAAATTAATTCCAATGGGTGATGCCTCAAGCATGGCAGCCATAGAAGGTGTAAAATAATATCTGGCTCCGATAAAAGCTTCAGGGCTAAATTCATTGACCAAGGAGGCTGGAGTGCCCGTATAGCCTCCCACAGTAGTGGTCTGCGTAATGGTATAACCGGCTAAGAATCCGGCATAAATATCAAAATCCCTGAAAAAATCCTGACTTGTCAGTTCATAAAAATTCATATGGTACGCAGCACGAAAGCCTAAAGTCACAAAGGTTTCGTTATAACCACTATTAGAGAGAGTCCATCTGTAAGATGATCCACTGGCAGCAACCACGCCCCCAATACCGATCTGCCCCAACCATATTTTATCAAGGATCGCATGCTCATAGGAAACAAATACCGGAGGAATAGTCATTGAATGATTTTTTGGAATTAACCTATCCCCTATTCCCAAACCAGCACTAAGCACACCTGTTCCTTTGTCAAAATTTTGTGCATTGATATGCACACTTAATATAATGCCTGCAAAAAAGAG
>CAYSRH010000113.1:0-6769 GCA_964433245.1 uncultured Bacteroidales bacterium
AATGCCATTAAGTGCTGCCGGAGCTGATTATGAGAAGACAATTAAAAATCTTGGGGGAGATGTTGAAAATCCTTTTACGATTTTCTCTGAAGTGAAAACATTCTATGACAATGTATTGCAGGAAAAAAGAAAAGTTGCTGCACAAAAAAAGAAAGCACAGAAAGAATGGGAAGCAGCAAATCCTGAACAGGCAAAAAAATTACAAAAGTGGATTAAGGGGGAAGGAGCAAAGCTTGATTTTGCAGCATTGGAACAGAAGGCTGATAATGCTACCCGTGGTGCTTCTGGAGTTGTTCTGGGACATCTTGCCAAAGAGGTTGAAAATATGATTGTTGCTTCTGCAGACCTTTCCAATAGTGATAAGACGGATGGATTCTTAAAGAACTCCAAAGCTTTTGCGAAGGGCGATTTCTCAGGGGCATTCCTGCAGTCCGGTGTTTCTGAATTAACGATGGCTGCTATTGCCAATGGTATGGCATTGCATGGGGGGGTGCTACCCGTTTGTGCTACATTCTTTGTTTTTTCTGATTATATGAAACCTGCTGTTCGTTTGGCAGCACTTCAGGAATTGCCTGTGATATATGTGTGGACACACGATGCTTTTCGTGTGGGAGAGGATGGTCCTACACACCAGCCTGTCGAACAGGAAGCACAAATCCGTTTGTTGGAAAAACTAAAAAATCATTCAGGTGATAACAGTATGTTGGTGTTACGACCTGCTGATGCCAATGAAACAACTGTGGCCTGGGAAATGGCACTCGAAAACAGAAAAACACCTACAGCATTGCTTCTTTCGAGACAGAATATAAAAAACATACTGCCACAGGAAGGTTTGTCAGGATATCAAAGTGCGTTGCAATGTAAATCAGGTGCTTATGTGGTTCTTGATACCGAAGAAAAGCCTGATGTAATTCTTGTTGCCAATGGTTCGGAGGTTTCTACTTTGATAGAGGGTGCTGCTTTGTTGAAGGAAAAGGGCTACAAAGTACGGATAGTTTCTGCAATATCTGAAGGGCTTTTCAGAAATCAACCTGTGAATTATCAGCATGCTGTATTGCCATGTGATAATACGCCTGTATTTGGTATGACGGCCGGACTTCCTGTAACCTTACAAGGACTTGTCGGTGTTAATGGATCTGTTTTTGGATTGGAGAGCTTCGGTTATTCAGCTCCTTATGCCGTACTTGATGAGAAGTTTGGTTTTACCGGTGAAAATGTTGTAAAACAAGTGGAGAAAATGCTGGGTAAAAATGATGACGGCTGTTGCTGTTGCGGATAGATATTCGATAAATAAAATAAATAAAAAAGAGAGGCTGTCAATTCTGGCAGCCTCTCTTTTTTATCATTGGTGTCCGGTTAAAACTCATGAGAACTCCGCAAATCCTAATTAGATTTTTCTAGTCTCTAACTTTTATTGATATGCCATTTTTCTGGTTTGTCGTGCTTGTTTAGCCTTGCATATTCGTGTGCCTGATGCATAAATGCCTGTAAACGGGTTTCGAGGTTTGTGTCTTCCTGTCCGTCATAAGCAATGTTTTCCCATGGAATATTGTCATGGTCTTTTCTGAACAATTCCGAAACTGAGGCAATCAGTGTTCCCGGCATACAGGTAAAAGGTAAAATGGAAACAATGCCCGAAAGATTTCCTTCTGCCATTTTGGATGCTGCTCCGAGAGAAAGGGGAGGATCTCCATCATAATCTTTATGTACGTAAGGATCACATCGTGAAAGCATATCTTTCAACACCACATCACGATCCATTTCAGCAACATCTTCAACGGCTTTATGAATTTTATGTGCGGCAGCGTTTTGTGAATGTTCCTGAATTTTTGATTTGAAAAGTCCCATAATATCACCTTTCCATATACTGTCTCGCCAGTATCGGTAGGTTGAATAGGTAAGCCATTCACTTAATGGAGCCATTACCGTTTCAGCACCCAGGGCTTCCAATCGTTCGACCATGAATGCACTGCAAAAAGCATTGTCCCGCATAAATATTTCACCGACAATGGCGATCACAGGTTTCCGGATTCCATTTTGAACAGGGATGGAGGCAAATTCCTGAGCTGCTTTTCCCATTACATCAACGATGTCTTTCGCTCCGTTTTCACACGATTTTTCTACTGCTTTCAGATGTTTTTTATAGACACTATTGGTCATGCCTTTTTCTATTTCATACGGACGTCGTTCTTGTTGCATTTTACGAAGCATATCGACAGCAACGAATCCTTTCCATGCTGTAAAACGGAACTTTGTGGCATTTCCTTTTGAGATACTGGCATATGCATCCTCATTGCTGGGAGCGAGTATTTCAACATCATGGTATCCAAGTTTATCAAAGATCTGGCGTTGTAATTTGTTGTATTCTCCAAAACGGCATGGACCATTATGATCCGGCATAAAAAAACTGATTTTTTTCGGGTCAACGCCCGGTTCTTCAATTTTTCTCAGGAAGCTTCCTGTTGTACAAAGCAAAGGGAAACATTCACTTCCGTTGGTATGTTTTCTTGCCAGTTCCAAATCGTATTCATCCTGCATGGGAAGTACTTCAGCTTTCATTCCACAGTGGCGGGAAGCAGCAGCTACCACATAAGCAGAGTCCCGCATATAAGGATAATAAAGCGTTCGCTCACCTGATTCTGCTCTGATGATATCAGCTTGTTTTTCTGTTTTGTTCTGTTTGTTTTCATATCCTTTCAGGCTGTCTAAGAAAGCTTCGCAGCGGGTAATAAGTCCTGCATCGGCACTGTGTTCATCAACTTCGAGATGCAGATATGGCTTGCCGTTCATTTCTTTGTTAACGAAATGTGTCAGGAAAGAGTCCGGACCACATCTGAAATTAGCGAGATAAACAACATTTAATTTATTGTTGCGACTTGCTATTTTTACAGCAGACAAAATCTTTTGTCCATTTGGCCAGTACATCATGGGATAATCTTCAAATACCGACTCTTCATGCAAGGGCAAGAAATCCAGAGGAATGGGATAGACATCCAGATTGATCAGTTTTTCTACCAGCCGTAAATTTAATGCCGGATCTGTTGTGTTGTAGGGACGACCAACAATAACCATTGATTTCCTGTTTTCCGGAAGATTGTTCATCACTTCTTTTCCTCTCTTCCTGATTTGTGCTTCAAACAAACTTTGGATATCATCTGCCTGCTTTATCGCATTCTTTATTTTTCCTTTTGGAATTCCGAATTTTTCATTAAAGAATGTTCCAAGCTCTTTATTTAATACACGTCCAAAATATTTAAAGTGGAGTGTCGGAATCAAAAATTTATCCTGTATTTCTTTTTCAGTAAATGCTGCACGCATCATGAAAGGGTATGATTGGATCCATGGACAGTTGCAGTTGCTTGTCGGGTTGTCCTTTGCTGCTTTCGTATTGACAATAAAAGGAATAAATATATGGTCAACTTCTTTTTCCAACAGGTCATGTACATGCCCATGCATTACTTCCACGGGGTAGCATGTTTCGGAAGCCATCAACTCCAATGAGTTTTTAACAAGTTGCATATCAGTTTCTTTTGATACAACAACACGGAAGTTGAGAGCTTCAAAAAATGTTCTCCAGAATGGAAATTGTTGATAAAATATCATTAACGCCCGCGGAATTCCTATGGTTATTTGTCCTTCTTTTTTTGGAAGCTCTTTGTAATCACCTGTTAACATTTCAATACGTTCCTGAAAAAGGTTGGGGATGTCTTTCCCTTTTCCTTTGCGTTCTTCAACTTCAAACTTGTCACAACGACCTCCGTAAAAAAGTGGAGATGTACGTCCTTCAATCCGGACACGTTGTATCTCACATTGATTGGAACAACTATTGCATGTAAACTTGTCTATGGCGAAGGGCAATTCACTGACATCAAACCCTTTAAAATTTGTGGGTTGTCCGGTTTTTACAGCTTCTCTGGCCAGTATTGCTGCACCAATAGCGCCTGTTACATCAAAGTGGGGAGGGATAACAATGGGTTTTCCTGTTACTTTTTCAAAAGCAGCTACGACGGCTTTATTATTGGTAACACCTCCCTGAAAGAAAATTTTATTTCCAATGCGGCGGTCGCCAACCACACGGTTAATATAATTATGTACAATTGAATAAGCCAGTCCGCCCACGAGATTTTCAGTGCTTTCGCCTCTTTGTTGGTGTGCATTGAGGTCAGATTCCATGAACACAGTACAACGATCTCCGAGTTTGACAGGAGTTTTGGCATTCAAAGCCAAATTACCGAATTCTTCTTTTATTTTGATTCCTAATTTTTCAGCTTGTTCTTCAAGAAAAGAACCGGTGCCGGCGGCACAAACTTTGTTCATCTCAAAGTCTGTTACCACACCATTATCTATTTGTATGTATTTGGAATCCTGCCCCCCAATTTCAAAGATGGTATCAACACTTGGGTCGTAAGCAATAGCTGCAGTAGCTTGTGCTGTAATTTCATTTTGAATGGTATCTGCTCCAATAAAGTCCCCTGTAAGATATCTCCCCGAACCCGTTGTTCCGGCTGCTTTCACTTCGATTTTATCTCCTACCTCTTCATGAATTTCTTTCAAGCCACGCTGAATCGCATTCAAAGGTTTACTTGCTGTGGGAAGGTAGCGGCGTGCGACAACCTGATTTTGATCGTCAATTAGTACAACATTTGTACTTAAGGAACCAATATCAAGTCCGAGATAAACCGGGCGTTTTGTTCCGTCTTTTGGAAAATCCTGGCTGATTTCCGTTTGGTATATTGCTTTCGATTCCTGCAAAGGTTCCAGTGCAGTACGTTCACTTTGCATGTTGTCAAGGTATGATGCAAGTTTTTTTGTTCCTTTAAATGGAGAATCCGTTTTTTCCTTTTCCATGGTATGGAGCACTGCACCGATAGCTCCCATTGAAGCATGGTACTCAGGAATAATCAGTTCATTGTTCTGCAATTCAAGAATTTCTTTGAAGGCACGGACAACTCCGGCATTTGCAGCGACTCCACCCTGGAACATGATTGGCTTTTCGAAAACTTTACCACGCCCGAGGTTGCTCTTGAAATTACGTGCTACAGCAAAGCATAATCCGGCAACGATATCATGAAGGGGGGTTGCGATTTGTTGTAAATGGATCATATCACTTTTTGCAAAAACACTACATCGTCCTGCTATGCGGGGTGGTTTTTCTGATTGTAATGACAATTCTCCAAACTCTTTCTCAATGGGCACTCCTATACGTTTTGCCTGTTGGTCAAGAAAAGAACCGGTTCCTGCCGCACATAAGCTATTCATTGCAAAATCGTTCAATTGTGAGTATGAACTTCCTTCTTTCTTATCCATAAAGATAAGCTTTGAGTCTTCACCACCCATCTCAATCACAGTTTTTACTTGCGGATAAAGTTCAGACACCGAAGATGACTGGGCGATAATTTCATTTACAAAATATCCGCCAAGTAGTTCTACGGCTTTTTTTCCGCCACTACCTGTAAAAGCTATATTTTTAATTGCATTAACACCATATTTTTCTGTGATTTCATTGATAATCTTATGTAGCAAATAGAAAGGTCGTCCGTTACATAAGTCATAACGATTGTCAATAATTTCTTTTTCGCCAGTCATAACAACAGTGTTGACTGATATGGAACCGATGTCAATTCCCAATTGTAGCGAGTTATTTTTTTGTTGCATAAAGTTTATATATCGTTTATATATCGTTTTTTTTTATAGGATTTTTTAAGTCATGCCAAAATAGGAAAATGTATCGAGACTACCAAATTTTTTGAATAAAGCCCAACCGGCTTTTCAATATTATGATAGACATTTTCCTTTGCGATGGAAATTATGAGTCAGGATTATTCTACGATAAATTTTTTGGTTATATTGACATCAACACCACGTATTGTAAGTATGTAAATGCCGGGGATGAATTGACTCACGTTAACTTCTTGTTGTGACGATTGTAATATAGATTGATATACTTGCATACCGTCCGGAGAAAAGATTGATAGATGTGTGTTGTTGCTCACTGTTTGAGGAATGTGTATTGTAAGTATGTTAGAGACCGGATTTGGATAGATATCTCCGGTAGTTACAGGAACTGTGGGTGTTGTGTTGGAAGAGGTTATTATTACATGAACAGGTCCTTCTGCAGGACTTGCTCCTGCATCATCATCATTACAATCTATGGTCACTACCCGATAGTATGTATCAATTTCTTTTGGGTATGTATAATCCCGCCATAAAGGGAGGTTGTGTTCAGGGCAGCTACTTGTACTGTCTCCCATGGATGGTCTGTACACAAGAGTTTCCCAGTTGTTAGTTCCTCCGATACTTCTGTCAATACGATAGCCTATTTCATTGTCTGCAACATCCTCCCATGTGATGAGGATATAAGACGAGTCTTCTGTTAATTCGATTTGCACATCGGTTGGAGCCGCGGGAGAGGTTGTTGGGCATTCAGTAATAAAATAATCTTCCGCTTTAATACTGGCGGTATTTTCTACGGCAACTGCATTGCAATAGGTGTTTCCTGTTTTATGATGATTGCCAACAGCGGAAGACTTATTCCATATCCATAATACACCTATAGAGCTGATGTCATAACCTGCTGTATAATGGCTTCCGGAGTTGTTGCTAAATACAAACGAAGGCAATATACTCATGCCTCCATGTGCTTGCCAGAGTATCCCTTCGCCATCATTGCCGGGGTAGGAATTTGTATTGTTGAAAGTATTGCTGTCCATCCAGCTGTTTTTCCCTGCCATATCATAGCCGCGGCTTAAGTTATCTGACACAGAACCGC
>CAYSRH010000114.1:0-6765 GCA_964433245.1 uncultured Bacteroidales bacterium
AGCCTGGGTATATTCCATGTTTTTTTCAATATGTTCCGGTATTTTTCATCATCCATGTGCCCATATCCGGGACCGTTTTCGGGATCTATCCCCATGTCGTAGATTCCATGTGAATTGTTCTTTTCTTTCAGAACGATCAATCCATTGGAGGTTTTGCTGAGTTTTCCGGTGATCATGGCCAAATTAAAAAGTTCCTGACAGGCATGACCTGACAATTGTTTTTCAGAGAACAGTATAACGGCATTCATTTCATTGTTATAGTGAACTGCCCAACGGGACAATTCTTTTTCGTTGACACCGGATTTTTCAATCAGTGTTTTAAAATCTTCTGATAACAGTGATTTTTTGTATTCATCATAAGCTTCACAACGGTCGTTAATGAAGAGTTGATTTTGTAGTTTATTGCTGATCAGGTAATGATTTACTGCTTTTAAAAAGTAGTAATAGGATTTTATTGTCATTACCTCATCTGCTTTATATTTCGTACTGCTGTTTTCGAGATTGGTAATGAGTTCGATCGGTGTATTTTTTTGATAACGGATATTATTTATCATAAATCCTGCAACGGCATGATCGGTATTGATCTCTGAACCGAAAAGAATAAATCGGGAAGCACCCTCAAGCTGTTCAAGCGGAGTATTGCCTGATGATGTTTTTCGATAACTGTTTCCACGCCCGAAATAATGGAAGCTGTTTACATTGTTGGTTTGAACACCTGCACGTGCCAATTTTTGGATCAGATACATTTCTTCATTGCTAAGACGTGCACCGGCAAAGAAGATGTTGTCATCAGGACGGACTGATTTGATTTTTTCGGAGATCAGGTCATAGGCTTCTTCAAAACGAATGGGTTTGAAATCGCCATTCACTTTGAGCATGGGTTGTTTCAGCCGTTTATGGTTGTTTATGAAATGATAGCCGAACTTGGGATAGCGGCAAAGATTGGCGTCTTTATTCACCAATCCTTTGGTTCCGGTCACCCGCATCACAAAACCTGTTCGGTGATTCAGTTCAATCGCACAGCCTATGGAGCAGAAGTTGCAAATAGTTTTTACACTTTCTGTTTTTACCGGACCGGGTTTAAATGGAGTGTTTTCAATAATTGCTCCGGTAGGGCAGGCAGAAATACACAAACCACAGGATTCGCATGTAGTTTCCTGCAAAGGCAGTTCCAAACTTGGTGCGATATACGTGTCAAATCCCCGGTTGATCAATCCCAGGGCATCAGCACCCACCACTTCATGACAAATACGTACACAGCGGGAGCAAAGGATACACTTGTTGTTGTCTATTTTAACATAGGGATGGCGTGCATCAACTTCATATACTTTAAATTCGCCATAGTGGTTTTGTTCAGCATTGTATTCTGTTGAAACATCCTTCAGGTCACAATCAAAATATTCAGTACATCCACATTCAAGGCATCGCATACTTTCTGTTATGGCTATTTCATCATTTTCATATCCCAGTTCAACTTCGGTGAACTCTTTTCTTTTTTCAGGTGATAATGTGGGCATTTCATGACGTTCTTTTCTGGGAACTTTGCCAATATAGTCTTCTGTTTTCTGTTCTTTGAAATTGTCTTTTCTGCTCAGAAATTCTTTGGGCATGGGTTTCACTTCTTGTCCGCTTAAAAACAGATGACAACTATGGGATGCAATGCGGGCTTGTGCAATGGCTTCAATTATTGTGGCGGGACCTGTAACACTATCGCCTGCTGCAAATACAGAAGGAATACCGGTTTGCAGTGTGTTTGCATCAGCGTCAATATCTCCCCATTTGTTGGGTTTTAATTCGCCTTTGTCAGTGTGCTTATTGATATCGTCTATAAAACTCACGTCTGTTTTTTGTCCGATAGCAGCCAGCATATAATCCAGCTCGATATCAAATTCAGATCCTTCTACCGGAACGGGGCGCCTTCTGCCTGAAGCATCCGGTTCTCCCAATTCCATCCGCAGGCAGGTTACAGATTTAATGTTTCCGTTCTGGTCTTTATTGATACATTTGGGATTGGTCAAGAAAAGATACTCCACACCCTCCAACTTTGATTCGTGAATCTCTATCGGGTTGGCAGGCATTTCTTTTTCAGTTCTCCGGTAGATTACATAGACTTTTTTTGCTCCACACCGTATTGACGTCCTGCAACAGTCCATGGCAGTATTTCCTCCCCCAACAACAGCAACTTTTTTTCCTGAAAAATCCATTTTTTCTCCGGTGACTTCCATTTTTTTGAGGAAATCAATTCCGGAAAACACATTGCCGGCATCATCCCCATCACATCCTACGCCGGTTCCTTTTTGTGAACCAATACCGATAATAATGGAATCGTAATTGCTTTTTAATTCCCGGTAGCTAAGATTTTCTCCAAGTTGTTTGTTGAAATAAATATTAGCGCCCATTTCAATGATATTATCGACTTCTTGTTGTAATAAGTCGTTTGGCAACCTGTATTCCGGGATGCCGTAACGCAGCCATCCGCCGGCTTTGGGAGCAGCTTCAAAAATATCTACGGCATGCCCCTCTTTTCTAAGGAAAAATGCTGCAGACAGACCTGCCGGACCGGCACCAATGATTGCTACTTTTTTCCCTGAGTCTTCTTTCAGCTGGGGCTTGTATTTGTCTGGAGACCCAAGGTCTTTATCTGCGGCGAAGCGTTTAAGATAATCAACACCAACAGCAGCACCTTCGTTAAGCAGGTTTCGACGGCAGGCAAATTCACAGGGACGAACACATACACGTCCGCATATGGCGGGAAAGGGATTGGTTTCTTTGATAATTGCTACGGCATCGCGGTATTTTCCTTTTTCGATCATTGCAATATATCCCTGAACATCCACGCCTGCGGGGCAGGTTTGAACACAGGGACCAAGGCAATCAGCATAGTGGTTGCTGACAAGTAGATCAAGAGCAGCTTTCCGGGCTTTCCGGACTTTTTCATTGTCAGTATTAATTGTCATGCCTTCGGCAAGCACAGTGCTACAGGCCGGCTGCATGTTTTTCATTCCTTCAACTTCTACAACGCATACATAACAACTTGAATAAGGATCAAGCCGCGGGTCATTGCACAAGGTTGGAATTTCTATTCCATGACGATTGGCAAGTTTAAGGATGGTTTCGTTTTTTGAGCCTTTTACTTTTTTTCCGTTAAGTAGTATGTTTAAGCTTTCACTCATTTTTTCTTTGTCTTTTATGAAATTCTTGATTTAGTTACCGGTGTTTTTGTTATGAAAGAAGAATCGCATCAAACTTACATTTCGTATAACAAATCCCACACCTGATACATTTGTCCTGATCAATTACATGGAGTTCTTTTCGATTTCCCGATATGGCATCAACCGGACAATTTTTGGCGCATACTGTACATCCTGTACAATTTTTTTCGGAGACTTTATAGATGATCAATTTTTTACAAACCAGGGCAGGGCATTTTTTATCAAAAATATGAGCTTCATATTCATTTCTGAAATAGCGAAGGGTTGTTAATACCGGGTTGGGAGCTGTTTGTCCAAGTCCGCATAATGAATTTTCTTTGATTTGGTTTGATAATTCTTCCAGCAATTCTATATCACCTTCTTTTCCTTCTCCTTCGGTTATACGATAGAGTATTTCCAGCATACGTTTGGTTCCGATTCGGCAGAAAGTACATTTTCCGCAGCTTTCTTTTTGTGTGAAGTCAAGAAAGAACCTGGCCACATCAACCATACATGTCGTTTCATCCATAACAACCATACCGCCGGAACCCATAATGGCTCCGGTTGCATTTAAGGAGTCATAGTCAACTTTGGTATCAGCAAGAGATTCGGGGATGCAACCACCTGAGGGACCACCCAATTGTACTGCCTTAAAGCGTTTGTTGTCTTTAATCCCTCCGGCTATTTTGAAAATAATATCCCGGATACTTATACCCATAGGAACTTCGACCAAACCGGAACGTTTAACTTTTCCGGCCAGTGCAAAGACCTTTGTTCCTTTGCTGTTTTCTGTTCCGTATTGTGCATAAGCTTTTGCTCCGTTTGTGATGATCCATGGGATATTGGCAAAGGTTTCCACATTGTTGATATTGGTTGGCTTTCCCCAAAGTCCTGAAGCAGCAGGGAAAGGGGGCCTTTTGCGTGGCATGCCACGGTATCCTTCGATTGAAGCGATCAATGCTGTTTCTTCACCACAGACAAAAGCTCCGGCACCTTCTTTTATATAGATATCGAAATCAAAATCCTTGCGTCCCAGAATATCTTTTCCGAGATATCCTTTTTTTCGGGCTTGTTGCAAAGCAATTTCAAGGCGTTTGATGGCCAATGGATATTCGGCTCTGCAATAGATAACTCCTTCAGTTGCTTTGATTGCATAGGCAGCAATGATCATGCCTTCAATGATTGAATGCGGATCACCTTCTAACAGGGAGCGATCCATAAATGCGCCGGGGTCACCTTCATCAGCATTGCAGATGATATATTTCTCTTTGGATACATTGTCAGCAGCAAACTTCCATTTCAGTCCGGTTGGAAAACCGCCACCACCACGACCGCGAAGCCCACTGTCAAGTACAATTTGCACAATTTCCCCAGATTCGGTTTTGTTGCTCACCATGTGACGGATGGCTTGATAGCCGCCTTTTAATTCGTAATCTCCAATGTTTTCCGGATCAATAAAACCGCAATTACGAAGTGCAATTTTTACTTGTGCGTCAAGGAAGGTATTATCTTCTGTCGTAAAAAGATCACTTTTTACGATGTAGTTTTTTATCGGATTTCCTTTTTTTATGTGTTGGTCAATGATTTCAACAGCTCGTTTTTCGTTCACTTCGCCGTAAATATAATTGCCTGTTTCGTCAATGACCTCAACGAGAGGTTCACGGTAGCACATACCAATACAGCTGGTTTTCTTTAGTATGGGTTTCAGTTTTTCTGATTCTATGGTTTCCTGTATTTTGGCAAATGTTTTGTTCGCACCTGCGGCAATTCCACAACTTCCCAATCCAACGATTATCTGAGTATTTTGCATATTTTTTTGATTTATGATCTCGAACTTTCAAATAAAATACCTACCTGCTTACTTACATGTATATTTTATAACTTCCAAAAAAGTCTAATTATTTTCTTTTTGTCTTATATTTTTTATCACTTTTACTGCTTCGTTTCCGGTCAGATTGCCATAAGTATCCTCGCCAATCATCATTAAAGGGGCCAGAGAGCAGCATCCTAAGCAGGCAACGGATTCAAGCGTAAATAAACGGTCTTCGGTAGTTTCTCCGTCTTTTATTTTTAGCGCATCTTCCAGGGCATCTGTTATCATATTGGCATTTTGGACATGGCAGGCTGTGCCATGACAGACCTTGATGATATGTTTACCCACAGGATCCAGACGAAACTGGGCGTAAAAAGTCGCTACCCCAAACAGATTGCTAAGGCTGATACCTGTTTCTTCGGCAATTTTAAAAAATGCTTCACGTGGCAGATAACCATAAATATTTTGTGTGCCCTGAAGCAGAGGAATTATATTCCCTTTTTTTTCTTTATATTTTTTTATTAGTTCATCTAAAAGGCTCAGGTCCACTTTCTCTTCAGTTTCGTTTGCCTGATTAAGCGAATCGTTTTTATCAATTTTATTCATTCTTCTTTTTTTCTTTTATGGCATTCTCAATAACAAGTGAAAATATATCTTTTGGTTTTTTATGCATGGCTCTTATTTGTTGCGGAATGATGCTGTTTTTACTCATCCCGGGGACGGTGTTAACTTCTAAGTAATATGGTGTGTTGTTCTTAATTATAAAGTCAACCCGTACAATTCCACGACAATCAAAAAGATCGTAAATTTGTTCTGTTAACTGATTGCATTTTTTTTGTAGGGACGCATCTAATTCGGCAGGTGTAATTTCTTTTGCTTTGCCATCAGTATATTTTGCTTCAAAGTCAAAAAAATCTGTTGTGCTGATAATTTCAGTGATGGGGAAGATGCATGTTTCGTCCCTAATTTTCATAATGCCGCAGGTGATTTCTCTTCCCTCAATAAACTCTTCAATAAGCACCTGATCATCTTCTTTAAAGGCAAGCTCAATTGCTTTTTTTAGGTTTTTTTCTTCAGATACCTTGGATACACCGAAACTTGATCCTCCTTCATTGGGTTTTACAAAGCAGGGGAGTCCCAATGTATTGACAATGTTTTTAGTATCATAAGATTCTCCTTTTTTTATACGGATCACTTCGGAAGTAGGTATTCCGAAATTTTTCAGATACATCTTACTTCCGTATTTGTTGAATGTCAATGCAGAGGAGTAAACATTCCCGGTAGAGTAGGCGATGTCGTTTAATTCAAAATAGGATTGCAGTATCCCGTTTTCTCCCGGGGTACCGTGTATGGAAATAAAGGCAAAGTCAAATTGTATTTTTTCTTTCCCCTGCCCAATGGAAAAATCTTCCTTGTTTACTTTTATTCCTTCTACAGGTTTGCTTTTTCCAATCCATTCATTGCCAATGATACTTATAATGTAAGCGTTGTATTTTCTTTTGCAGATCATTTCTTTGAGTTGTTCTGCACTTTTTAGAGAGATAACTATTTCGGAGGAGTCGCCTCCGCTTATAATGGCAATGTTTTTTTTCATTTTGTGCCGATGAAAAGTTGTTTTACAGGGGCAAAAATAACAATTCTGATTGGTTTCACTTGTCTCTTTTTTATTTTGTTACATTAGTGTCCGGTAAAAAAACATTATTTCGTATATATGCCTGATAGTCGAATCATTACGACAGGTCGCCCCGAATGGGGCTTGTT
>CAYSRH010000115.1:0-6745 GCA_964433245.1 uncultured Bacteroidales bacterium
TGTTTTACAGGGATAACAGTGTTTCCTTGTGTTGCTATAATAAAGGCGTCCGGATAAATATTTGATATTTTGTTCCTGACTTTGTTAATTTCATCATAACTATGGCTTTTCCCATATACATATTTATATAGGTCTCCATCTTTTATCGTTTGGACATCTTCTAATCCCTGAAAATTTTCCGGAGTAAGTTCAATTTCTCTGCTTGTTGTCATAATCTGAACTGTAAAAGCAGGGAGATTTGCTGTCTCGTCTTTTTCTTTATTAACGAGAATGGAATTTTTACTGCTGTGTTCAATTCTGTTTTTGTATTCCCTAAAAGCTCTGAATATTGCTGAAGCCAAGTATGATTGACCTGTTTCACTCATCAGGTAAATTTCTTCATCAGGATTGCTCATATAACCTACTTCCACCAAAACACTCGGCATTTTTGTTTGCCACAATATCAAAAAACCGGCTTGTTTTACCCCTCTGCTGTGCCTTTTTGCTTTTTCTTTAAATTCATTCTGAACAAAAGAAGCATATTCAAGACTTTGGTTCAGGTGGGTGTTTTGCAATAAACTAAAGATTATATATGATTCTGCTGAAGTCGGGTCAAATCCTTCATACCTTTCTGTGTAATCTTCTTCGTAGAAAATCACTTTATTTTCCCGTTTGGCAACCTCTAAATTACTTTCGCTGCGATGTAAGCCCATGGCATAAGTCTCCGTCCCGTAAGCCTGGGAGCGGGAACTTGCATTGGCATGGATTGATATAAATAAATCAGCATTATTTTTGTTGGCAACTTCCGCTCTCTCATGCAGGGGAATGAAAATATCTGTTTTTCGTGTGTAAATGATTTTTACATCGGGCATATGCTCTTCAATATATTCTCCCACTTTTAAGGTTAAAGCCAGAACAATGTCCTTTTCTTTGGATTTACTTCCCAATGCCCCGGGATCTTTTCCCCCATGTCCCGGATCCAATACCACAGTGAAATGATTGTTTCCGGAAGCATGAATTTTAGGAGATGAACAAATCAACAACAACACCGTAAGTAAGATGTAACTGAATACAGATGATTTGTGATAAAAAATAACCATAACAAGCAAAAATAATCGTACTATTTAGTAGTTTTGGTTTCCCTTAAAATTAAGGGAAACCTAATTATGATTGTAAAGGTACACAAAAATACGATATTTCAACTGTCTTGCTAAGCCTGAGAAAAAAAAATATTATTCTTTTATTACTTTGTTGTTTTATTGTTGTTGATGCACAGGAAAACAAAAATGCAGAAGACAGCATTGTTTATCCTATGATAGAATTATCATCTGAGAAGGATACCGTTTTAGATTTTCAACAGGTGCATTCGGATGTCGTTGATACAGTCGCACTTGAAGATACGGCGACACCCCAAAAAGAAAAACAGGAAGGAACATTGGAATATCCTGTTTTTTATCATGCGGATGATTCTATTTTGCTTGATATGAAAACCCAAAGTGTAACACTTTATGGAAATGCAAATGTTACGTATGGTGACATTGACTTGTCGGCTGCTTATATTGTTTTTGGGATGCAGGACAAAACATTGTATGCAAAGGGGGCTGAGGACGATAGCACAGGGACAATTATTGGCAATCCCGTATTTAAAGATGGAAATGAAACTTTTGAGTCAAAGGAAATGACGTATAATTTTGAAACGAAGCGTGGAATAATTAAAGAAGTAATGACCCAACAGGGGGAAGGGTATTTACATGGAGAATTGATCAAACGTCATCCGAATGATCAGATACATATAAAACACGGAAAATATACGACGTGTGATCTTGAGCATCCCCATTTTTATCTTTATCTCACAAAAGCAAAAGTAATTCCTGACGACAAGATTGTTACAGGTCCTGCCTATATGGTTGTTGCGGATATTCCAATATATATACTGGCTCTTCCTTTTGGTTTTTTTCCAAGTACACAAACAGCTACATCCGGTATTTTAGTGCCGGAATACGGGGAGGAACTGCAGCGGGGATTTTTCCTGAAAGATGGCGGATACTACCTTGCAATTAATGAATATGTTGATTTGAAATTGCTTGGTTCTATTTATGGTAATGGGACATGGGGACTGGGAACGGAATCGAACTATAATGTCCGGTATCGGTTTAATGGACGTTTTAATGCTGATTATTTTAAAGAATCCATAGAATTAGAAGATGGACTTGAAAGAACATATCGCCAGGATCTGAGAGTAACATGGAGGCATAATCAGGATCCCAAAGCAAATCCCTATAGCCG
This sequence comes from uncultured Bacteroidales bacterium, assembly GCA_964433245.1. GTDB lineage: Bacteria > Bacteroidota > Bacteroidia > Bacteroidales > JBBRXJ01 > CAYSRH01. The sequence continues at coordinate 2,266 of CAYSRH010000115.1, forward strand.
GTTTTCAGCAAATGTAAATTTCAGTACAACATCGTATGATAAAAATTACAGTTATAATGTAAATTATCTTAATAATACAAAGTCTTCAAATATTTCTTATAACAGAAGTTGGCCGGGTGGCAGCCCTTTTTCTTTTTCTGCCAATATTCGTCATATGCAAAATAGCCGGACAGGAAATGTGAATTTTAAATTACCTGAACTTGCTTTGAATATGACAAGAATTTCGCCATTTAATTCCAAAACAGGAGAAAAGAAATGGTATGAAAACTTTCAAGTCAGTTATTCTGCAAGTATGGTGAATGATATACACATGAATGATTCTCTTTTATTTGAAAAAGAAGGATGGGATCCAATGGATTATAATGCCGGTTTTAAACATGATATCCCCATCAATTTTGTTTATAAGCCAATACAGTTCAGAGGAACACCCACCACCTTTTTTGAACGCTTTGTCAGAAAAACGCTTACCCCGTTTCAGACATTGACCATAACGCCTTCAGTTCGATACGAGGGGGTTTTGTACACAAAACAATTTGACAAATACCAGGAAAGGGAATGGGACACCATTCTGAATCAATATGTACACAGAGTAGAAACAGATACGGTACACGAACTTACATATGGACAAATGATCAAGCCTTCTGTCAATGCTTCGATATCTCCAAAACTTTATGGTATGTATCAATTCACTATGGAGAGATTCCCTGTGAAAGCTATCAGGCATGTTTTGACGCCAACCGCAGGGATATCACTATCTCCTGATATCTCTGATCTTATGCCTGATTATTATCATACGATATATGATTCCATATCAAACAGAGAGTTGCAGTATTCTATATATGAAGGAAATCCTTATGGAACACCTACATCACCACGTGAAAGCGGCAATGTTTCTTTGGGATTAAAAAATAACCTGGAAATGAAAGTCCGCTCAAGAAATGATACGGTTGATGAACTGAAAAAAATTATTCTGCTTGAACGATTTGACTTTAATACGAGTTATAATCTGTTTGCTGATTCTTTAAACTGGAGCAATATAAGACTCTTTGCCAGTACGAAATTGTTTAGTAATAAACTAAATTTACGCGCAAATGCTACTTTTGACCCTTACGCATATACTCTTATTGAAAATATCTACGGACGGAAATCAGGAAGAAGAATCAATACTTTTTACTATCAGGAAACCGGCAAGTTGGCACATCTAACAAATTTCAGGACAAATCTTTCATATCGCTTTGATAACAATACCTTCTCTTTTGGAAAAGAGGAGAAGGAAGAAAAAAATGAACACAAGGAAACCCCCTATGATTATTTTACATTGCCGTGGAATATTAATTTAGGATACGACCTGACTGTCAGAAAGCCATATGATACAGTAATTTACACACAGGCTGTTTCTTTTAGCGGAACGCTTAACCTTACAAAAACATGGCGTATTAATTTTAATTCAGGTTATGATGTGGAACGAAAACAGTTGACTTATACAACAATTAATATAACCAAAGACCTTCATTGCTGGGAACTAAGTTTCAATATGTCTCCATTTGGAGATCATCGCTTTTACTTTTTTTCACTCAGGGCATCATCTTCATTACTTGCTGATTTAAAATATGAAAAACGTAAAAACTGGCGGGATTTCAGGTAGTTTTTTTATATGTTTGTTATTGAACCTTATTTTTTTTAATAATGCATATACTTGATTTTATTGTCTTTGTTGTCTATATGATAATCGTTTTGGGGATTGGATTTTATTTTTTTAAAGAAAATAAAAATTCTGAAGACTATTATGTAGGCGGAAGAAAAATGGGAAGTTTCCATGTCGGGCTTAGTGTTGTTGCAACTGATGTGGGTGGAGGTTTTTCGATTGGACTGGGGGGACTGGGGTTTATTATGGGAGTCAGTGGCTCATGGATGCTTTTTTCAGGTCTGCTGGGTGCCTGGCTGGCAGCTATTCTGCTGATCCCAAAAATAAGTAATAATCCTGCATTTTCTAAATTTTTAACTTTTCCACAAGTCTTTGGTCATTATTATGGACCGCAGGTTGCCCTGCTGGCAGGAATTATTTCCGCTATAGGATACACAGGATTTACAAGTTCTCAACTGTTGGCCGGAGCCAAACTGGCAAATGGGGCGTTCCCGGCTTTGGATACGCAAACAGCATTGATCGTTATGGGTGCCATTGCAGTAATCTATACAGTAATGGGAGGATTAAAAGCTGTTATTTATACGGATACCTTTCAATGGATGATCTTAATGGTCGGACTTATTGCTATTGCAATTCCAATTTCTTTTATGAAAATAGGAGGTATTGAAGGTATCCGTGATACCATAAGACCTGAACTCTTGTCTTTGGGATATATCTCGTGGCAAACTTTTTTGAATTGGAGCATTACCATCATCCCCATATGGTTTGTCGGAATGACCTTGTATCAAAGGATTTTTTGTTGTAAAGACGAAAAAACAGCAAAACGAGCTTGGTATTTTGCCGGATTGTTAGAGTATCCTGTGATGGCTTTTATGGGCGTTCTTCTTGGATTGTTTGCAAGAGTGGCTGCAGATCAGGGGATGTTTGTTGAATTGGGAGCAACAGGAATGGAATCCCTTGATCCCGAAACAGGATTGCCCATGTTAGTCAGATATATTATGCCGGTCGGTTTGTTGGGACTCATTTTGGCGGCTTATTTTTCTGCTATCTTATCTACCGCAGATAGTTGCCTGATGGCATCTTCAGGAAATGTATTAACAGATGTGCTGGGACCATTCAGAAAGAAAAATAAATTGTTTTCCCGTGAGATAAGACTTTCGCAAATCATTACTTTACTTATTGGAATCGCAGCAATTTTAATTGCAATGACTATGACAAATGTGATTGAACTGATGCTAAGATCTTATTCATTTATGGTGGCCGGTCTCTTTGTTCCTGTCATGGGAGCCCTTTTCTTACGTCGGGTAACTGCTTCGGGGGCTTTAACTGCAATGATTGTTGGAGGGTTGGTGACTTTAATATTGGGTTTTTCTCTTGTTGAACTGGGCTATGGGATGGAAAGAAAACAGGTGGTGGAGGAGTTGACGGTACTGCAATCGTATTTCCCTGAAATGAATGCAATAGAACCCGATGATTATGCATATTTTGAATTGATACGTGAGATTAACAGTCATAAACCGATTCTTATGTCGGGCATCGGAGTTTGCTTCATGTTACCCCTCGGTTTGGATCCGATCGCTTTCGGATTACTCGCATCAGCACTATTTTTCTTTTTGACCAATGCCCTGGTCTTTTACCGGAAACGAAAGAAAAAACAGGAAATTTAATTTTATATTGTAATGATCTCTTGTAACTCATCAAGAGAAAGATACCCATTCGTGGCCAGTATCCCTGTTGTTTTGAAATCCCATGTATTCGAAGAAAGATTCTGTAAATGTCCTCCGGCTTCCGATAAGATAATACTGCCTGCTGCATGGTCTTCAACTGTACTGCCATTGTCAAGCAAGGCATCGAGTTTTCCCCGGGCCATGTTGCAAAGATCTATTGCCGGACAAAAATTTAAGACCGTACGGCGCGTATGCAAAGCAATATTACGAGCCATTTTGGTGCCTCTTTTAATATCACGTTCATCTGCTGAATAGGCCGTAGCGATATAGGCATCAGCTATGCGTGATCTGGATGATACCCGGATGGGACTTCCGTTACATGTGGCTCCCTCATTGATAGTGGCAATGTACAGCTCATCTGTGATGGGTTGGTACACCATTCCGAAAATTACTCTGTCCCGGTAAGCCAAAGCAATGGATACGCCAAAATAGGGACATCCCGTTACAAAATTTGATGTTCCGTCAATCGGATCAATATACCAGATGTAATCCGGTCCACTTTTTTTTGATGTCAGAAAATCTTCTTTCAGGGCAGAGGATAGATTGTTTTCCCCGGTGTTTTCTGATTCTTTCGCCCCTGCCGAAGTGATCTTTCCTGCTTCTTCACTAACAATATGATGGAGAGGATACCTCGCTTGTATAGCTTTGATGATAAAAGCTTCGGAAGCCAGATCAGTAGCCGTTACAATATCATGATCTCCTTTGTTGTGCACTTTTGTTTGTGCAGAAAAATCATCCCGCAGAATTTGTCCTGCTCCCCTGACAACCTGCGAAAAGTAAGAAACTATACCCGTCATGAATGATGGCAATTATTTTGAATTAAATAAAAAAATGTAACTTTTTCAAAAATAATAATAACAAAAACCTTTTATACATTTATGCAAAGAAACTTTTCTGTAGATTAAACGTAAAATAGAGCAGTACTCACATATCATATTAGCCATTGCCAATGAAGGAAGGGCTAAATGAGGCGGTTAAGAAAAATATTCACAGGCAATCTTCTTGAAATAAGCTGAGTCAATATGCTAAAGGCTGGTGGGGCAGTCTACTCGATTAGCAAAATGTGCCTTTTCAGTATTCTGCTATCAATGATTCGTATGGAATTTTC
>CAYSRH010000116.1:0-6697 GCA_964433245.1 uncultured Bacteroidales bacterium
CAGCTGAGGAAAAAAAGGAAGAGAAAGAAGAAGCACCTGCCGGTGAAGAGAAAAATGACACATCAAAAAAAGATGATGCCGAAGAAGCAAAGGAGAAAAAAGAAGAAAAATAGAATAAATACCAATGTAATAAATGTTGAGGTTGGCAATTTGTCAACCTCTTTTTTTTCTGATGTTTAAGTTGTTAATATTGACGGTATGATTTTAACAATTGACACGAAACATATTGGAAGCTTCAGGAAAACACATGGAGTTTGTGGACAGATGCTTTTGATGACTGAAAATCCAATAACAGAAGAGGAACTCAGGAAAGCTTCCTTTCTTTTCTTGGAAATTGACGGGGGACAGGTACCCTTTAAAATCGAATCAATTCAGAAAAGAAATACAGATTGCTATATATTGTCTTTTGAAGATATAAAGGATAAAAATACAGCAGAAAGTTTAATAAATAAAAAAGTTTATATTGAAAAAAAGTTTCTTTTCGAAAGAGAAGAAGATACAGAAAAGAACGATTTTCAAGGATTTTTATTGATTGATCAAAATGGAAAAGAAATAGGGCACATTACAGGACATTGTTATGAAATGCCTGAAAATCCTTTATTTGAACTGGATAATGGAAATTTATTGATTCCAATACATGAAGAATTGTTTCTCTCTGTGGATTATCCGAAGAAAATTGTTCATTATCAGGTACATGAAGGACTAATAGATTTATAGAAAAAAAATTAGTAGTAAAAAAGAGAGCAATCCATTTTTTTTTTATACTTTTAACTTGACAAAAAGAATAAACGATATGGCATTTATTTCAAAATTAAGATTAAAGTTAGGGTTCATTCCTAACACAATCGAGATAGAGCAAAAGCAGGCAGACCTGATAAGTGAGTACAATGATTTGCTGGCTTTTATGCAATCTGAAGAGTTAAAACATTATCTGGAATTGGAATCTTTTGTGAATTCAGATGGGTTTAAGCAAAAAAAAACAGAAATCAAGGCACAAAAGTTTAATCAGACAGATGCCTTCAAAAAAGAAATTCGCTACAAGGCATTGCACAAATCTCCGGAAATTAAATTGTATAATAAGGTCATAGATTCAAAAGCTTTTACAGTGTATGAAAAGTTAAAAGGGTCATCTCTTGTTGATGAGGTTAATACATTGGAAGCATATGTTCAATCACCTGAATTTTTAACAGAAAAGAAATCCAAAGAATTTAAAGGAAGCGAAGCCCAAAGAAAACATGAACGGTATAAAGAATTAAAATCAAATAAAGATTTAAAAACATACCTTTCATTTGTTTCATCGGATAAATTTCAAAAATATCAACAAGTTGCAGGATCTTTAGAATTAGCAGAATATAATGAACTAAAGGAATATTTACAAAGTGATGAATTTAAAGAGATAAAACAGTATATGGCTCTATCTCCTTCCAAAAAGTTTGAACTTTCTGAAGAATATGAGAAACAACAGGAATATTTGTCATTGAAAAATTCTGAAAAAATAAAATGGTATTATAAGATAAAGGATTCGACAAAGTTTGATGAGGTCAAACGTTGGGATTTGTCTTTTGAAGACCATTTTGAAGAGAAAAAATTAGATAAGGACAAATGGCTTACCCGATATTATTATGGTGATGCTGTTTTAAATGATTCTTATTCTCTCCGGTATGACAAACATTTTGTAACAGATGGGAATAATATTTCCTTTGAAGATGATGTTTGTGTTATTGAAACACGGGAAGAAAAAGTAGAGGGGAAAGCATGGCATCCTAAATTTGGATTTTTGCCTAAAACGTTTGATTTTACTTCCGGACTTATTAATACAGGAAATTCTTTCAGACAACAATATGGCAGGATTGAAGCAAAAATCAGAGTTGATGATTCTGCTGCTTCACATGCGTTTTGGCTTTTGGGTGAAAAAGCATCACCCCAGATCAATGTTTGTAAATATCATAATGGAAAAATGAAGATTGGAATGTTCTGGGGAAAATTGGCAAAAAAAGAAATAAGGAAAAAAGAAGTGTCCGTAGGGGGAAGTAAATATGCCAAAGACTTTTTTATTTATACATTGGAATGGGTGCCGGGAAAAATTACATGGAAGATAAATGGATTAGAGGCTCTGTCAATGACCGATGAATTAATAAAAGACCCTGTTTATCTTATATTAAGTAGTGGTATTATCAATAAAAAAATAGATGTCACAAAACTTCCGGGTCAAATGAAAATTGATTGGGTAAGGTGTTATCAGGAGAAAGTATAGGTAGAAAGATTTTTTATTAATTTTCAGTATATTAATTATTGCTCACATGATGTCTTTTTATACCCGGTTTTATATCGTGATTGTTTGCGTATGCTTGTGTTCTTTTGCCCAAAATGAGAATGTTTATGTATCAGTAGAAAAAATGCCCAGTTTTAATGGGCAATCTATTGAAGCTTTTGCAGAATATGTTGTGTTGGAGTTGAAATTTCCGGAGGATGTTATTGCCGAAGGCAAAAAAGGAACAGTAATGGTCAGATTTACAGTTGATAAAAAAGGGGATGTTGTATCCCCCCATATTTTAGAAAGTGTATCCCCCTCAGTAGATGAACTTGTTATTCAAGTAATTAAAAATTCATCCGGGAACTGGACTCCGGGAGAACATAGAAATAATAAGGTGAATGTTATGTACACGCTTCCGGTTGTCATATCATATTAACAATACATTTATTCTTCTTTTCCCCATTGGTATCGGGGAATATCAATATCAGCCAAAGTAATGACACGTTCTACTATACTGTTGACCAGATCATTGATGTCCTTTGGTTGGGCATAGAAAGAGGGAGATGCAGGACAAATAATCGCTCCGAGCCGGGTTAATTTTTGCATATTATTAAGATGAATAAGATTGTAAGGAGCCTCTCTCGGAACAAGAATCAACTTCCGCCTTTCTTTTAACATGACATCAGCAGCACGAGTCACAAGATCATCAGCACTTCCCGAAGCAATTCTGCCAAGAACTCCCATCGAAGCAGGACAAATAATCATTCGATTATAATCACATGAACCGGAAGCAAAAGGAGCATAAAAATCGTCAGGATTATATTGAATAGCACATTCGGGAAGACAAATGTTACCTATCTCGTGTTGCCAGATATCACTCGCATTTTTAGAAAAAACAACAGATAACAGATCTTTTTCTTTGATTAAAGGAGCGATCCTGTTAAGTAATAGTTTTGCATAAATTGCTCCACTTGCACCTGTTACGGCAACAATGAGCTTGATGTTGTTTTCTGAAGATAGCATATTGATAAGTAAAGATTAAACTATCGGGATAGTTGGTAGTAAATAGATAAAGAAAGAAGATTGTTGTAATCTCCATCTTTCAGATTTAACACATCCGGAATAAATCCTCTGTATCGCCCTATATTATGTTCTCTTACCGGTGTTAGTGAGTATGCATATCGAAATTGTATGATGAAATAATCTAAAAAGGAATAGTTAAGCCCAAGTAAAAAATTATAATCCTGTTTTTTGTATTCGTTTGAAGGTTGCAAACTACCACCATCATCCTGACCCGAAGTATGCATCAGATAACCTGCAGAGAGTCCTATTTCCGAAAATATATTATCTGTAATGTATGCATGAAGAAGAAAAGGTATTTCAACATAATGGAGGGATACTTTGTAAATTGATGGCTCTTCACTGTAATTGGCAGCACCTTTTTGAGTGTAACGAAGTTCTATCTGGGTTCCCCAAACACCAGGTAAACGCATGTTAATGTAAGTGCCTCCACAAACTCCCAGCTTATGATAACCTGCGAAGTAGTCACCATCAATCTGACTTGCAACCACACCTCCAAATCCCCCTCCGTGAAACAATTGAGAAGATACTGTCAAAGGAGACAGAAGAAAAAAATATATACATAAAATTGTAAATGATTGTTTCATGCTTGCAAATAAATTTATATAATTACGAATATAACAAAATTATCTGTAATGAATGTGGAGAGGAGTAGAAATTATAAAATACAAAATCAGGTAAAATAATAGCAGAAGAAAAATATATTAATTAAATTTATCCTGAAATTGAAATAACAGTTGCAATGAATTTTCGTTTTACCATTGCCAGAAAATTAATGTTGGGATTTGGAATCCTGACGATAGCTTTTCTTTTTAACACACTTATGACTTATATCACGATGGATAGAAGCAGGAGTGTCAATGAAGAGATAACAAGAGTTTATGCCCCTTCTTCTCAATATATTAACGAGTTATTGGAAATGATCAATAATTCCAAACTATTGATAAAAAACTGGGTTTTTATTGACAAGGTCGAAAAAACGCCTGACAAGCAGAAACTTAAGCAGTTACATGAAGTTAATTACCCTTCTTTAACAATACAATTGCAGCGTATTTCCAAAAAATGGAATCCTGAACATCAAGAGATGTACAGAGAAATTAACACGACAATAAGAGATACGCTTTTTGTTTATCACCAGCTTGTCATGGACATGCTTTCTACATTTGAAAGTTATGAAGATCCCATGATATTATTTGAAGTGGAACCAATGGTTCAGGATGGAGGGGAAATAATGAATTATACCGAAAAAGTAGAACAACGCTTGTCAAAACTTAAGTCTGAATTAGATGAAATTGCCAAGGCAGCAAGAATAGATATGGTAAAATCGTTTGACCGTTTTCAAAAAACTATTTTATATCTGGGGCTTTTTATTTTCCTTGCCATTGTTGTTATTGCATTTCTTACAATTCGAGCCCTGGTGAAACCAATTAATAAAATGAAGTCGTTTTTATTGTCTATGAGTCTGGGCGTATTGCCGGATGAAGAAATAAAACAAACCAATGATGAAATGGGCGAAATGGGAGGTGCTTTAAATAAACTTATTGCAGCATTGAAACAAATATCAGATTTTGCAACTGCGATAGGGAAGGGAGATTTTAATAAATCATTTACTCCCTTGAGTGAGAAAGATAAATTAGGACTTTCACTGATTAATATGAGGGACAACCTTCGCAAGGCATCACTGGAAGAAGAAAGAAGAAAAAAAGAAGATGAACAACGAAGCTGGCACTCTAATGGAATAGCAAAATTTAGTGATATCCTCAGAAATAATAATAATGATCTGGAAGTGCTTTCTTATGATATCATCAGCAATCTGGTTCAGTATGTTGGGGCAAATCAGGGTGGATTATTTATAATTAACGATCAGGATGAAAAAGATAAATATATTGAGATGAAAGCCTGCTATGCATATGATCGTCAAAAATTTCTTCAAAAAAGAATAGAAATAAACGAAGGTCTTGTGGGCAGATGTGTATCAGAAGGTGAAGTTATTTATTTAACAGAGATACCGGAGGATTATATGAATATTCCATCGGGATTGGGAGAGGAAAATCCTACCTGTATTCTTTTGACTCCTCTTATTCTGAACGATGAGGTGTATGGTGTTTTTGAGATTGCTTCGTTTTCTGAAATAGAACCGTATAAGATTGAATTTATTAAACGCTTAGGGGAAAGTGTGGCTTCAACTTTGGCATCAGTAAAAGGTAATATACAAACTAAGTTTTTACTCGAAAAAACACAAAGACAGGCCGAAGAAATGTTTTCTCAGGAAGAGGAGATGAGACAAAACATGGAAGAATTACAGGCAACTCAGGAGGAATCGGAACGGAGAGAAAAAGAATTAAGGAAAGAGATTGAATTGCTAAAAAAACACGATAATTAACAAAAAAACAAAAAAATTTGGATTTTCATAACTTTTCTGAGTATTTTACGTATTCATAAATTATTAAGAATAATATACTTGTAATATGACCCTACGAAAGACAAAACAGATGAAAAAATCCCTTGTATTGCTTTGCTTGGTACAATTCTTATTTTTTCTTGCCTGTAGTTCCGATGAAGCAAAACAAACTACTTCTGAAATATCATCTGAAGATATTAACAAACAAGCAATCAAATCAGCAAAAAATCTTTTTTATAACATGTATTTGCCTTGTGAATTGGTTTTTCTTTTTGATGATGATGATATTCCTTTTAAATCAACAATAATTAATCCTCCTTCAAATGTTGAACAATATATAACAATTGGCAAAAAAGCAATTAACCTTGGTGTATATGGGGTTGATATGGGGTATTTAAAGTATAATAATCAGGAATTTGGAATTAATGATTATTATGTGGCAATATCTAAACTGTCACGGGATATTGGTATTCCGGATGAATATGTATTAATTGCTGTAGGAGTGTTAGACCAATATATGCATGATGTTGATTCTATGTATAAGGCCAGTTGTGAATTATATGAAGTAACAGACTCTTATCTAACTACAAATGAACAACAATCAACAGCAGCACTTATTATCCTTGGAGGATGGATCGAAGCTATGTATATTACATCTAATCTGAGAGAGAAACCGACTCCCGAAATAATGAATCGCTTCGCAAAACAAAAATTTAGTTTACAAAGTTTGATCTCTTATTTGAAGATATATCAGGATCATCCTCTTATTACAAATTATTTGATTTCATTAAACAAATTGGCAACAATTTATGATGAAATTGAAGTTTATTTTGAGAATGAAAACATGATTATTATTGATACTGTGAATCGAATAATTGATACATCTCATTCAAAAACTGAAATTACAGAAGAGCAATTTCAAGAAATCAGGAATATTATCAGTCGTATTAGAAAAAATATGG
>CAYSRH010000117.1:0-6657 GCA_964433245.1 uncultured Bacteroidales bacterium
ATGCCATAAGATAAGTTATTAAACCAATTTAAATAACAAGCAAACTTTATACTCCTTAAGATAAAGTCACACTTAAACCCAACCCTCTTAATTCGTGTAATAACACATTAAAAGATTCGGGAATACCTGCAGGTGGTAGTGATTCCCCATTTACAATTGCTTCATAAGCTTTTGCCCTACCCACTACATCATCAGATTTATATGTAAGGATTTCGTGCAGGATATTTGATGCGCCAAAAGCTTCTAAAGCCCATACTTCCATCTCTCCAAATCGCTGCCCTCCAAATTGGGCTTTTCCTCCTAATGGTTGCTGTGTAATAAGAGAATAAGGACCTATTGACCGGGCATGCATTTTATCCTCTACCATATGTCCTAACTTAAGCACATAAATAATTCCTACAGTTGTTGATTGATCGAAACGTTCTCCTGTTTCCCCATCGTACAAGTATGTTTTTCCAAATAAAGGTATTCCTGCTTTTTTAGATAATTCATTAATTTCCGACAAAGGTATTCCATCAAATATCGGGGATGCATATTTTTCGCCCAGATTTTTTCCTGCCCAACCCAATACTGTCTCATATATCTGACCTAAATTCATACGGGAAGGCACTCCCAAAGGATTCAAACAAATATCCACGGGGGTTCCATCATCAAGAAAAGGCATATCCTCCTGACGAACAATTTTTGCTACAATACCTTTATTTCCATGTCGTCCGGACATCTTGTCACCTACTTGTACTTTTCTTTTTTTTGCAATATATACTTTTGCCATTTGCACAATTCCTGTCGGCAACTCATCTCCTATGGTAATGCTATACTTTTTTCGTTTATAGAGAGCATCCATTTCTTTGTAGCGATTAATATAATTATGTATTAATCTTTCTATCAATACATTTTTATTTTTATCGGCTGTCCATCGTTCAGGATTTACGCTTAAATAATCTATTCCCTGTAAGACCTTTTGTGTAAATTTTGTTCCTTTAGGTATTAAATCTACGTTAAGAAAATCCTTAACTCCTTGTGAAACTTTATTACTAACAAGCACAAAAAGTTTATCAATCAATTTGTTTTTGAGTTCTTTTGTTAATACATTAAACTCATTATCAATTGTTTCAATGATTTGTTTGTCATGGTTTTTATTTCGTTTCACTTTGGATGCCCTTGAGAAGAGTTTCTTATCAATTACAATACCTTGTAATGAGGGGGATGCTTTCAATGAAGCATCTTTTACATCTCCGGCTTTGTCTCCGAATATGGCTCTTAATAACTTCTCTTCCGGAGAAGGGTCAGACTCTCCTTTAGGTGTGATTTTTCCTATTAAAATATCCCCAGGTTTCACATTTGCTCCTATGCGGATAATTCCATTCTCATCCAAATCTTTTGTAGCACTTTCACTTACATTGGGAATATCAGCTGTTAATTCTTCCAAACCTCTTTTTGTATCGCGCACTTCAAGTTCATATTCATCTATATGCACAGAAGTAAACACATCTTCTCTCACAAGTCGTTCACTGACCACAATAGCATCTTCAAAATTGTACCCTTTCCAGGGCATAAAAGCAACCATCAGGTTTTGTCCCAGAGCCAGTTCTCCATTCTGTGTTGCATATCCCTCAGTTAATACCTGACCTTTCTTAACTTTATCTCCTTTAGATACGATAGGGCGAAGATTCAGGCACGTATTTTGGTTTGTCTTTAGATATTTTTCCAGATGATACCGTTTTACATCATCATCAAAGCTTATGATACGTTCTTCATCTGTTCTATTATACTTGACAACAACTTCATCTGCATCAACATATTCAACAACACCATCATTTTCAGCTACTACCTGGGATCTGGAATCCCTGACAACTATTTTTTCAATGCCTGTTCCAACAATTGGAGCTTCAGGATTCATAAGAGGAACTGCCTGACGCATCATATTAGACCCCATCAATGCACGGTTGGCATCATCGTGTTCCAAAAATGGAATGAGTGATGCAGCAATAGAAGCTATTTGATTAGGAGCAACATCCATAAGATGGACATCTTTCCCTTCCGGCACAGGAAAATCTCCATTAAACCGGGCTTTTACTTTTTCATTTTTAAATTTTCCATCTTCAAGGAGGGGTGCATTTGCTTGTGCAATAATTTTTTCTTCCTCTTCTTCTGCACTTAAATAAAGAATGTTTTTATCTCCAAGTTCTACTTTTCCATCATGGGATTTTCGGTATGGTGTTTCGATAAATCCCAACTCATTAACTTTTGCATAAACACACAATGAAGAAATCAAACCAATATTTGGACCTTCAGGTGTTTCTATCGGACAAAGTCTTCCATAATGTGTATAATGTACATCTCTTACCTCAAAGCCAGCTCTGTCTCTTGATAAACCTCCGGGTCCAAGGGCAGACATTCTTCTCTTATGGGTAACCTCGGCCAATGCATTGGTTTGATCCATGAACTGAGATAGCGGGTTGGTTCCAAAGAAAGAATTAATTACAGAAGACAATGTTTTTGCATTAATCAAATCTATTGGTGTAAACACTTCATTATCCCTGACATTCATTCTTTCTCTGATCGTTCTGGCCATTCTGGCAAGCCCAATGCCAAATTGATTTGCCATTTGCTCTCCTACGGTTCTTACCCTTCTATTGCTTAAATGGTCAATATCATCCACATCAGTTTTTGAATTGATCAACTGAATCAAGTGAGAGATAATTTTAATTATATCTTCCTTGGTCAAAACTTTTATACTTACCTCTGTATTGATTCCAAGTTTTTTATTTAACCTATATCTTCCTACTTCTCCCAGGTCATAACGTTTATCAGAAAAAAAGAGTTTGTCAATAACGTCTCTGGCAGTTGCTTCATCAGGTGGTTCAGCATTTCGTAACTGACGATAAATATACATAATGGCTTCTTTTTCGGAATTACAAGGATCCTTTTGAAGCGTATTATAAATTATGGCATAGTCGTTACTATTTATATCTTCTTTGTGAAGCAGGATTACTTTTGCTCCTGAGTCGATAATCATATCAACATGAAACTCATCGATAACAACTTCCCTGTCAACAACAATTTCATTTCTCTCTATAGAAACAACTTCTCCGGTATCTTCGTCAACAAAATCCTCAACCCAGGATTTCAGGACTCTTGCAGCAAGTCTTCTTCCTATCGCTTTTTTAATTTCGGTTTTATTAACCTTTATTTCATCAGCAAGTCCAAAGATATCCAAGATATCTCTGTCCTTTTCAAAGCCAATCGCACGTAACAAAGTTGTCACCGGCAATTTCTTTTTCCGGTCAATATAAGCATACATGACATTATTTATGTCTGTTGCAAATTCTATCCAACTTCCTTTAAAAGGAATAATTCTTGCGGAGTATAATTTTGTTCCATTGGCATGGACACTTTGTCCAAAAAACACGCCGGGAGATCTGTGTAACTGGGAAACAACAACACGTTCTGCTCCATTTATCACGAAACTTCCTTTTTCTGTCATGTAAGGAATTGTACCAAGATACACATCCTGTACAACCGGATCAAAATCTTCATGTTCAGGATCCGTACAATACAGATATAACTTAGCTTTTAGAGGAGCACTATAAGTCAACCCTCTTTCTATACATTCACTAATGGAATAGCGAGGGGGATCCAGAGCATAATCAATAAACTCAAGGACAAAATTGTTACGTGTATCTGTTATTGGAAAATTCTCCTGAAATACCTGAAAAAGTCCTTCGTTTTTTCTCTCTTCATGTGTTGTTCCAAGCTGAAAGAAATCTTTAAACGATTTTAACTGGATATCCAGAAAATCAGGATAATCTAAACCGATCTTTGTTGTAGCGAAACTAATTCGCTCATTCTTTGTTGTTACAGACATTGAGCAAATAATTTAAAATAATTGAACTTAACAAACCAAATGAAAAAAAGGTTAGTGTCCGCTTTCGGACACTAAACCCGGAAAAATAATTTAAGGCCTTTATTTAAGTTCAACTTCAGCTCCGCCCTCTTCTAACTGAGATTTAATTGATTCAGCTTCCTCTTTAGACACACCTTCTTTTACAGCTTTTGGTGCAGAGTCAACCAGTTCTTTACTTTCTTTTAATCCAAGACCTGTTATGTCTTTTACCAACTTAACAATCTGTAATTTTGCTCCACCCGGGGAGGTTAAGACCACATCAAAAGTTGATTTTTCCTCAGCCACTTCACCACCTTCAGCTGCAGGACCAGCTACAGCTACAGCAGCAGCAGCCGGTTCGATTCCATACTCATCTTTTAATATGGTTGCTAATTCATTAACTTCTTTTACAGTTAAATTAACCAATTGTTCTGCAAACGTTTTTAAATCTGCCATTTTTATTATGTTTTAAATTAAAATTTACAATTATTATAACTTTACACTAACACTATTATACTTAATACTTTATTTAACCTCTTTTTTCAAGAGTTTCCAGAATACCTGTAAGCTTATTGGATCCCGATTGTAATTGTGAAATAACTGTTTTAACCGGAGATTGTAGTAAAGCAATCACATCAGCAACAAGTTCATCCTTAGATTTCAAGGACGCAAGCGTTTCTAACTGATTATCTCCAATATACACAGAAGATTCAACATATGCTGCTTTCAAGACAGGCTTTTCTTTCTTCTTTCTAAATTCTTTGATCAATTTTGCCGGAACATTTCCTGTATTACAAAACATTATAGATGTTGATTCCTTTAATGTTTCTACGAAATCAGAAAAACTTTCCTCACTTTGATCAAAAGCCCTCTTTAGCAGCGTATTTTTCACAACCATCAATCGAATCTCTTTCTCAAAACACTTCCTTCTTAACACGGCAGTGTCCTCAGCATTTAACGTTGATATATCCGTTAAATAGAAATGAGCGTATTCTTTGAGTTTTTGCGTTAGGTCTTCAACAATAATTTGTTTCTCTTCTTTTTTCATAATGATTTCTTAAAGAATAAGCTACTAATTTTCGTCAACACTTTTTGTGTCTATTCTCAAACCGGGACTCATCGTTGTTGACAAATAAATACTTCTAATATAAGTCCCTTTAGCTGCTGTTGGTTTCAGTTTGTTAATTGTTGAAATAAATTCATGGATATTTTCAACCAACTGCTTTGGTTCAAAAGAAACTTTCCCTACAGATGTATGAACAATCCCGAATTTATCTACTTTAAAATCAATTTTCCCTTGTTTAACTTCCTGAACAGCTTTTCCAATTTCCATTGTTACCGTTCCGCTTTTTGGATTAGGCATTAATCCTCTCGGACCCAAAATTCTGGCAACCTTTCCAATCTTTGCCATCACGGCAGGAACTGCAATTACCACATCAAAGTCTGTCCATCCTTGCGAAATTTTTTCAATAAGGTCATCTAATCCGACAAAATCTGCATTGGCATTTTTTGCTTCTTCCTCCTTATCGGGAGTACATAAAGCCAAAACGCGAACTTCTTTCCCTGTGCCATGAGGTAAACTTACGACACCTCTAACCATTTGATTTGATTTCCTCGGATCAATTCCAAGACGAATATCAATATCAACAGACGAATCAAATTTAACCATAGAAATCTCTTTCAGCAAAGAGGCAGCCTCTGATACTTTATAATGCTTGCCTTCCTCAATTTTAGACAGAGCTATTTTTTTGTTTTTTGTTAATTTAGCCATTTTCTCTTTGTTGTCTTATTGTTTTTTTACTGGTGGAGTTCCGGCTATTGTTATCCCCATACTTCTGGCGGTACCGGCAACCATTCTCATCGCTGATTCTATTGTGAACGCATTCATATCGTCCATTTTATCTTCTGCGATTTTTTGTATCTGATCCCACGATATTTTCCCCACCTTATTACTTTTGGGATTATCAGAACCTGACTTTAATTTCGTTGCTTCGAGAATAGAGACAGCTACAGGAGATTTCTTTACAACAAAATCAAATGATTTATCAGAGTACACAGTAATAACGACAGGCAATACCTTTCCTGCAAATTCTTGTGTTCTGCTGTTAAACTGTTTACAAAAATCCATGATATTCACTCCTTTTGACCCCAATGCCGGACCTACCGGAGGTGAAGGATTTGCTGCCCCTCCACGAATTTGCAACTTAATTAATCCACTGACTTCTTTAGCCATAATCACATAAATGTTAAATTATTCTTTTTCAACTTGCACAAAACTTAATTCCAAAGGTGTTTTCCGACCAAAAATCTTGACAATAACTTTTAATTTTTTCTTGTCATGATTAACATCTTCAATAACACCAAGGAAACTACTGAATGGTCCATCAATTACCTTAACCCGCTCACCAACGAAATAAGGTTCATTCAGTTCTTCTTCGGAAGCAGCCAATTCATCAACCTTACCTAGTATGCGGTTGACTTCACTTAAGCGTAACGGTGTTGGATTATCTCCTCCAAGAAATCCAATGACGTTATTAATGTTTTTCAGAATATGAGGAATCTCTCCGATTAATGAAGCTTCTATCAAAACATATCCCGGCAAATAATTTCTTTCTTTGCTAATTTTTTTTCCATTTCTTACAGAAAAAATTTTCTCCGTAGGTATCAGCACTTGAGAAACATAATCCTGAAGATTTAGTTTCTGTACTTCACTTTCAACAAGCTCTTTGACTTTTTTTTCTTTTCCGCCAATAGCTCTAAGAACATACCAT
>CAYSRH010000118.1:0-214 GCA_964433245.1 uncultured Bacteroidales bacterium
TAAAATTAATATTATTATTTAATAAGTTTATTTTTAATATGAAAAACATAATAAAATTAATAAGGTGGTATTATATAATAATATTATTATTTAAAAAATGCATAAAATAAAAATTATGGTATCATAAAAACAGGGTTAAGAATAAAAAATATATGTAAAAATGAAAAATAACCTTAAAAATGTTTTTTATTTTGATATAAATGCTTATATTTGC
>CAYSRH010000118.1:224-6619 GCA_964433245.1 uncultured Bacteroidales bacterium
ATTGACAATTGTTTTTATTTATTTAAATCTATTATCTCATGAAACAAAAAACATTAAAAAATCGGAAAGTTTTGTATTATGCCGCGGGCATTGTAAACAAAACAACAAGGGTGAGTTATCGTAAAGCTATACGCTTTGGCAATTTATTGCCGGGTATGGCGGTGTTTTTTTCCCCGATGCTTACATCTTCTTTTTCTTTTTTGCTGAAAGCACAGGAAGAAGCAGAAGAATCGTCTGTGTCAGCAATATCTTTTGATGCAGGAATGGACATTTTTAGTAGTTATGTGTGGAGAGGGTCTAAGTTTGGAACAGGTCCTGCTTTTCAGCCTTTTGTTGAAATGACTGCAGGAGGTTTCACCTTCGGTGGTTGGGGTTCAATTTCTTCTGGTGAGGTTGAGGATCTTGAAATGGATCTTTACCTTTCTTATGATTTTGACTTTGGTTTGAGTGTTGGTGTTACTGATTACTATTTTGGTAATCCTTACTTTACATTTGATGATAAAGTTTCAAGTCATGCCATTGAAGCAAATCTGGGATATGAAATTGCCGGAGTATCTGTAGGAGCAAATTATTTTATCAATAATTCTGAGGATGGCGCAGGTGCAGGGGACATGTATTTTGAGTTGGGTTACTCTTTTCCTCAATTTGGAGTCGCAGTTGGAGCAGGTGACGGATGGCATACAACAACCGGCGAATTTGAGGTCTGTAATATCAGTATATCGACAGAAAAGGAAATAGAAATCACCGACAGGTTCTCTTTGCCTCTTTCAGGATCGGTTATTTTGAATCCGCAAACTGAGCAATTTTATGTTGTTGTGGGTATATCTTTCTGATAGGTAATAACTGCATATTTAAAAGTCATAAAAAAACAAGCTATAAAACAGACCATGTCTGAGATTAATATTGAGACGCACACGCAGCCATGATTAAGAATGTGTGCCAAATCGAAAGCATGGTCGCAAATTTTAAATATATAAAACAGACCATGTCTGAGATTAATATTGAGACGCACACGCAGCCATGATTAAGAATGTGTGCCAAATCGAAAGCATGGTCGCAAATTTTAAATATATAAAACAGACCATGTCTGAGATTAATATTGAGACACACACGCAGCTATGATTAAGAATGTGTGCCAAATCGAAAGCATGGTCACAAATTTTAAACAAATGAAAAAGATAGAAGCAATTATAAGAAAAACCAAATTTGAAGAGGTCACCAAAGCATTGAAAGATGCAGGAATTGATTTCTTTTCCTACTGGGATGTCCGTGGGGTTGGTAAATCCAGAGAAGAACGCGTTTACCGGGGCGTTATGTATGACACGTCCACCATTGAGCGGACGCTCATCACGATTTATTGCAGGGATAAGTTTCTTGAACCGGCAGTAAAAGCAATATTAAATACGGCCAAAACGGGAGAGATCGGTGACGGAAAGATTTTTGTTTCTGATGTCATTGACGCTTATCGTATCCGTACCGGGGAAAAAGGTGATGAAGCCTTATATCTTACCGAGTAACAGGAAATAATAGTTAATTAATTTTTTAAGATGAACACATTAAAACATATATGTCATGGAAGAAATAGAAATGTTAGAAACAGTAACAGCTACGCTCGCAGAACATGCGGTCGCGCTGGATACACTATGGATGCTGATAGCTGCCGCTATGGTCATGTTCATGCAACCGGGTTTTGCAATGGTCGAGTCAGGTTTCACAAGAGCCAAGAACTCAGCCAACATATTGATGAAGAACTTTGTTGATTTCTCTGTCGGAGCAATCATTTTCTGGGCTTTCGGATATATGGTAATGTATGGTGATACATTGGGTGGACTTATAGGTAAAGTACAGTTTTTTTCTGCTTTTGATTCGGTAGGAGATGTTCCTGAAAAAGCAGAATTGATATTCCAGACTGTTTTTGCAGCAACGGCTGCAACAATTGTTTCGGGAGCAATGGCTGAGCGTACCAAATTCAGTGTGTATATTATTTTTACGATTGCTATAACAGCAATTATTTATCCGGTATCCGGTCATTGGGTATGGGGTGGTGGATGGTTGGCAGAACGCGGTTTTCATGATTTTGCAGGATCTACAGTGGTACACTCTGTTGGTGCCTGGGTTGGTCTGATGGGATCATGGCTGATTGGTGCCCGGATTGGAAAATACAACGGAAAAGCCAATGCCATTCCCGGACATAACTTAACCTTAGCTGCTCTTGGAGTATTCATTCTGTGGTTTGGTTGGTTTGGATTTAACGGTGGTTCTCAACTCGCTTCCAGTTCAACAGAAGATGCTGTGGCAATTTCTCATATCTTTGTTACGACAACACTTGCTGCTGCTGCCGGAGCTCTTACAGCCCTGTTTGTTTCATGGAAAAGATACGGGAGACCGTCTTTGTCTATGACACTCAACGGTGTGTTGGCTGGTTTGGTTGCCATTACTGCCGGCACAGACATTGTTGCTCCGGGTGGTGCTGTTATTATTGGTTCATTGGCCGGGTTTTTATTGATCTTTGGAGTTGAATTCTTAGATAAGGTACTAAGGGTGGATGATCCTGTTGGTGCCATTACTGTACATGGTACCTGTGGTGCACTGGGCACAATTCTTGTCGGGTTCTTTGCTACAGAGGGCGGATTGTTTTACGGCGGAGGTGCTGAATTGCTTGTTACACAAATTATAGGAGTACTTGCAATAGCTGCATGGGCAATGGGAATGGGATTTATTTTATTTGCAACCCTGAAATATACGATTGGACTCCGTGTAGAAAGAAGAGTAGAAGAAGAAGGTTTGGATATTTATGAGCATGGAGAATCTGCTTATAACGGATAACCGGATATAATCATCAACAAAAACGGGGATACTGCATGATGCAATATCCCCGTTTTTTTATCGTCAGATTATAATTGTCCAAAATATATTTACCTGCTTCTCATTTTTGCCAACAACCTCAGAATTTCAAAATAAAGCCAGATTAATGTAATCGGATTGATTTTGGTAATTATAATGAATCCCCCTTCTGGTTCATTATTATCCTCCCAAGGCTTTTAATGCTTCATATATCAAAAATGCAGGCCAAACCAGGGCTTTCAGAAATCCCAATACGCCCATCCAAAAGGATGTGGCTTGCGAAATAAAATATACAGCAGCACCAATGAAACCTAATCCATAAACTGCACTTTCAGTACCTCCGTTGTAGTTTTTTCGTGACATGATTTTTTTAATAAAGTTATAAAAAAATAAAATAAAACAAAACAAAATCAAACTTTTAATTCTTCTCCCTCTGATTTTGCAAGGATAACAGCAATACAGCTGTCGCTCCAAACATTTGTTGTTGTTCGGAGCATATCAACAAGCCTGTCAAAGGGAAGTAAAAGAGCGATCATTTCTATAGGAAGACCCAGAACAGTCATCATCAGTGACATGAGCACCAGACTTGCCATGGGAACTCCTGCTGCTCCTATGGCAGAGATGAGCGCTGTGAATATAAGTACCAATTGTTGTCCAAAAGACAGGTCTATACCAAGCGCCTGGGCAAAAAAGAGAATGGAAACGGTTAGATAGATAGCGGTCCCATCCATATTGATTGTGGCCCCGATCGGCAGTGTAAAATTGGTGATGCGTTCGGAAACACCACTTTTTTCCTGTAAGTTTTTCATGTTCAGAGGAAGTGCTGCTGCTGATGAAGCGGTAGAAAATCCGGTGATCAATGCTTCACTCATGTTGGGCAAATGTTTAAAAGGGCGGGCTTTTCCTAAGAAACGAACGAGTAAAGGTAGTGTTACCAAACTATGGAGAAGCAACCCTATAACCATAACAACACCAAACATAGCAAGTCCCGAAGCCATTGACATTAATTCTTTTTGTTCTACGACCAGTTTTGTCATAAGCCCTAAAACACCAAGCGGGGTAAGTTTGATGAGTGCGCTTGTGATGATCAGTATAAGTTTAAAAAAAGAATTAAAGATATAGCTTAATGTTTTTTTTGCTGTTCGTCCTGTTTTTTGGACAAAGATGCCAACGATAACACTGACAAAAAGAATGCCCAGCATATTTTCATTTACCAATGCTGCAAAGAAATTCTCGGGAATGATGTTCATGAGCATCTCTTTTAAACTGACAGAACTGTTCAGCCCGGGATCAGTTATTTGTAACTCATAATCCTGTAAGAATTTTCCCGGCTTTATAAGATGGGACAGGAAAAGTCCGGACAAAATGGCCATCAGAGAAGATATGATAAAGAGACTTAGTGCTTTGAAGCCGGTTTTCCCAATGGCATCAGGTCCTATTTGAATGATTCCTGTAATGATCGACAGGATGATCAGAGGGATCACGATCATTTTCAGTGCTTTTAAAAATAGTTCACCCATCCAGCCTACGTAATCAACCGAAGCCGGGAAAAAATAACCCAGAGATATGCCAATGATAATAGCGATAAGAATTTGCAGTGGCAGTGATATTCTATGCATAAAGCATTTTTTATGTGTTTTATAATAAAGTAACAAATATAGAATTATTTTGAGAAAATGGATATGGTGCCAGACTACTTTTGTGTGCTTACTGATAAAATTAGCAAAATCAAAAATAGCATTACATTTTCTTTGATCAATAACAAAAATAATTACCTTTGCATCTGTTTTATTAAACAGGCGGGAATAGCTCAGTTGGTAGAGCACGACCTTGCCAAGGTCGGGGTCGCGGATTCGAGTTCCGTTTCCCGCTCCAATTTGCCCGGGTGGTGGAATTGGTAGACACGCAGGACTTAAAATCCTGTGGCCATTGCGGCCGTGCGGGTTCAATTCCCGCTCCGGGTACATGATAAGCCCTCTAAACGTTTTGTTTAGAGGGCTTTATGTTTTAATCCGCAACAAAAACGCAACAAAAAAAACATGCCTGATCAATAATTATTTCAGAATTGGTAGATAGAAGATTTATCAAAGATACATCCTCAAATATATTTTCCTAACAAATTTCATTTTTTATGTTAACGTGTAAGATGCTTAGGGATTGGAGGATGGAAAAACACTCGTGTATTACAATATGAAGAAAAAAATCGGAGTCTTTGATTTACCGCGAGCAAAATGCTACATCATTTAACAAAATATATACAACTTCTATTAATGATACAGAAAATGTATTATCTTTGTTAGAGGGGATTGATAAGATGGCGGAAATACGATTAGGAAAAGACAATATGATGTATATGGCAGGCGACACCTTATATAAGTATCAGGACAACAAAGCTGAAGCGATTGGCATAGGCACGCAAAGCGATGGAGGGTATCGTCTTACCGGTCATTTGCCGGCACAGGTATATAGGATAGCACCCCGCACCGAGGGCGTGTATGGAAGGACGGTCGGACATAAGGAATACGAACTCAAAGACCACCTCGGCAACGTCCGCTACACCTTCAGCGACATGCGGCAAGCAAGCTATACAGATCCAACCCTCACCAACAGTCTTGAAGTATTGAGTTTTAACGATTATTACCCCTTCGGGTCGATTTTACCCTCAAGGAGCTACAACGCTACAGAATATCGTTTCGGGTTCAACGGCAAGGAAAAAGACGACGAGTGGCATGGCTCAACCGGGACGGTTTATGATTATGGGTTTAGGATTTATGATACGAGGATAGCTAAGTTTTTGAGCGTGGATCCACTCACAAAAGGATACCCGATGTTGACACCTTATCAGTTTGCTTCAAACCGACCGATTGATGGTGTTGACTTAGATGGATTAGAGTATATAAAATTTATACATACTATGAATTCGGGTGGAATTAGACTTTCAACCAAAATGGTCATTTATTATAAAATGGAGGAAACAGAATTATTAGCTCATGGAGGTACTCCAGCAGGCAAATATAACGCTGGTGGCTATGGGCCACAAGGTGAAGGTGTCTTACACCAGTATGTTGTAAATGGCAGCGTTGTAACAGAAAGATGGGATTTACCTAGAAATGGATTCATGGATCAAGCTGCAACCCATGGTTTATATTCTGGTTCAGGATGTATTACTAATTTTGATAGAGATTATGACTTTAGTTGGCAACCTATAGATATAGCCGATGCAATAGCAAAAGCTCATGATATGGATTATGAGAAGGCAACCAAAGAAGGAAATGATCAAGGCTATGTAGAAGATGTACGTACACTAGAAGCAGACATACGGATGGTAGGGCGTGTAAATCAGGTTCTTAGTAATGGTGCAACTGCAGAAGATTTAGGTTTAGAAATTCCTGTTCGAGCTGATATTGCAGGAGAAACAATGAATGCATTAAGGGGGCAGAAATTTATTATAGGGATAATGGCTGATTATAAAGGTTGGAAAATAAATCAAGCTAATAATGGAGCCGGTATATCTATATTAAATGAAGAACATAGGGAACAATATATTAATG
>CAYSRH010000119.1:0-6523 GCA_964433245.1 uncultured Bacteroidales bacterium
CAGAGAGTTTATGGACGCTGCGGCCAGACTTAAATTAGTGTGTATAGCAGCAACCGGCATGAACAATGTTGATTTGACATATGCGAAAGAACGAGGAATTCAGGTGAAAAATGTAGCCGATTATTCAACCGAAAGTGTAGTGCAGACAACCTTTACTACTTTACTTTATCTGTTAAATAAACCGACCTATTACGATCAGTATGTTAAATCAGGAGCTTACTCGAAGAACCAGGCATTTACACATATTGCCGGTAGTTTCTGGCAACTGCATGGAAAGCAGTTGGGAATCATAGGCATGGGGAATATAGGGCGTCGGGTTGCAGACGTAGCGAAGGCTTTTGGTTGTGAAGTAGTCTATTATTCTACCTCCGGAAAGAATACTGCACAAGCTTACCCTCGCATGGAGTTGGAGGAATTACTGGCTACTTCTGATGTGGTGTCAGTACATGCTCCGCTGAATGAGAAAACCAAAGACCTGATTACACAAAAAGAGCTATCGTGTATGCAGCCACATGCCTACCTGCTGAATATGGGACGTGGGGGAATCATCAATGAGGAAGCACTGGCACAGGCTATCAACGAGAATAGAATTGCCGGAGCCGGCACCGATGTCTTTAGTTATGAACCCATCAAAGAAGATAATCCGTTGCTGCAAGTAAAGAACAAAGAAAAACTTTGCCTGTTACCCCATATCGCCTGGGCCAGTGTTGAAGCCCGTAATTTACTGGTCAATAAGATTGAAGGACATATTCAACAATTTTTGAGGGAGTGATAGGCCGATAAAAAAAACTTTTTTGATTATTCGCAAGTATGCTGGTTAAAAAGAATTAAAAAGGAATTTAATTCTATATTCTTCATTTAAAATCGCCTTGTAGAGGAAAACAGGCGGGTAGTCATAAACTTTTTCATATTTCATATGGTGGTTTCAATGAAATACTTTATTTTTGTAAAAAATAGTAAGTAATGACGGGAATTAATGCAACATATTTTTTCTACTTTTACTGGATTATATTCAACCTTCGGGATTAAATATACAGGTCGTTGTATTATATAAAGTCTCGAAGGGGTTTCTTCGGGACTTTTTTTTTAGATGCTTAACAGCCACATATGAACGGTAACAATAAAGAGATAAAACAAAATAAGCGGGTAGCCATTCAGGGTACCCTGGGTGCTTTTCATGAAATAGCGGCACGGGCTTATTTTTCCGGTGAGGATGTGGAGGTGATACCCCTGGAGACTTTCCGGGAAATGGTGGATTCTGTTTCAGAAAAAGTGGCTGATTATGGAATCATGGCGATAGAGAATTCTGTTGCAGGGAGCATTTTGCCGAATTATGCGCTGATTACGGAAGCTAATAAGCGTATTGTGGGAGAGATATACCTTCGCATTAAGCAAAACTTTTTGGTGCCTAAAGGAAAAAAAATTGAAGATATTAAGGAGGTGTATTCACATCCGATGGCCATATTACAATGTCAGAATTTCTTCAGGCAATACAAACATATTAAGCTGATTGATGGTGGTGATACAGCTACTTGTGCGAGAAAGATTGCCGATGGTACATATAAAAACGCCGGAGCCATAGCCAGTAAATATGCTGCAGAACGATATGGTCTGGCGATTTTATCTGAAGGGATAGAAACAAATAAAATGAATTATACCCGTTTTTTAATTCTGAAAGATAAAACAGATTACACACAGAATGATATAGATGTAAATAAAGCATCACTTCATTTTGTGCTTGTACACGAAGTGGGAAGTTTGGCCAAAGTTTTGTCAATCTTCATGTTTCATCACATCAATATATCAAAAATTCAAAGTATGCCAATTGTTGGAAAAGACTGGGAATATCAGTTTTATGTAGATGTGGAGTTTGAGGATTATAATCGTTACAATCAAACGTTGGAGGCTATACAGCCGTTTTTGAATGAGATCAATATATTGGGTGAATACCAGAAAGGCACAACGGTATATCAATAGAGACGCACAACGGTGTGTCTGTTGAAATGTTTAATTATTGTTTAATCGTTTAAAAAGCAACAAAGTAGAGACGCACAATAGTGCGTCTGTTGAATTGTTTAATCGTTTACAAAGTAATAGAATAGAGAAGTAACAAAATAGAGACAATATAGACGTTTGTCTATGTGTTGATAATTAAAAAAAACAAATCAAAAATAAAATAAAAAAAATGGGAATACAATTAAAATTAGAACCTTTTCTTTCGGAAGAAATCTGTCAAAGCCGTCCGGTCGTAATCGCCGGACCTTGCAGTGCGGAAACAGAAGAACAGGTAATGCTGACGGCACAACAATTAAAAAGAAACGGAGTTCAGATATTCAGGGCAGGCATATGGAAACCCAGGACACGCCCCAATCATTTTGAGGGAGTAGGTAAAGATGGTTTACTTTGGCTGAAAAGAGTCAAGGAAGAATTGGGAATGTTAACAGCAACAGAGGTGGCCAATGCCAAACATGTGTTTGAATGTTTAAAATATGGCGTGGATATCCTTTGGGTTGGAGCCCGTACTTCGGCGAATCCATTTGCGGTGCAGGAAATTGCAGATGCCCTCTCTGGAGTGGATATCCCTGTGATAGTGAAAAATCCGGTGAATCCTGATGCAGAACTCTGGATTGGAGCGTTGGAACGTTTGAATGATGCAGGTATTACCAAATTGGCAGCAATCCACAGAGGGTTTAGCAACTACAATGAAAATATTTACCGCAATAATCCCCAGTGGCAGATACCCATCGAATTAAAAAGAAAAATTCCGGAAATACCTATGTTTGTGGATCCCAGCCATATCAGCGGCTCACGGGAAAGGATATTTGAAATATGCCAGCGTGCCATGGACCTGAACTTTGAAGGATTGATCGTGGAAGCACATAACAATCCCGATCATGCGCTTAGTGATGCCAAGCAACAGGTGACGCCGGACAGACTGCAGGTGATTTTGGATAGCCTGATATTAAGAGATGCAAATATAACAGATGCAAATTTATTGAATATCGAAGAATTACGTAAGGAAATTGATACTTATGACAAGGATGTTCTGGATATTTTTGAGAAAAGAATGCAGGTGGCAGACAAGATTGGTTTGTACAAGAAGACACATAATATTACTATTTTACAACAGAACCGATGGGATGAAATTCTTAATAAGCGAACCCTGCAAGCGCAGGAAAAAGGATTAAGTGAAGATTTTATTATCAGGATATTCAGAGCGATTCATCAGGAGTCTATTAACAGGCAGATGAAAATCATGAACGAAGGAATAGAGAAGGACAAGAAACATCGCAAGGAATAGCAGAATAGCAGTTGATATAGTTGGAAATTACTTTGGATTAAATTTAATCCAAAGATACATTTTTTGGTATTGTAAATAGAAGAGAAAAAAAAACTGTAAATTTTATTAAAAAATAATTTTTGGTTTTAATTTTTTTTACATACATTTGAAGTTTTAAAAACAACTAAAATTATAATTATTATGAAAAAATTATCGACTTTACTTTTATTGGTGTTGTTATCAATAAATGGACATACACAGTGGCAGTCTTTCACTATGGACGGATTACCGGATGTGGTAAATTTTATTGAAGCATATGACGATATGTTTTATGCCGGAACTAATGATGGTATGTATATGTTTCTTGGTGCAGCATGGCAACCCATAGGAACAGAGTTGGCAGGAAAAAATATTCCGAACAGACAGAAATTTTTTATTTCTGTAACAGGAGAACTTTATGCAATGACAGATGCAGACACAATATATAAGTACTCAGGGGGAGTGTGGGATGCAGAGGTTCCTTCCTTAGGCTATGACACAATAGTTGAACCTGTATATGGTTATGATACGACCTATAATGCTTATGACACTGTCTATTATGACACAGCACATCCCACAATGCTTTGTGACACAATTTATCATGATACTGGAGCCGACACAATGTATTGCGACACAGTTTCTTACAGTAAAAAGTATGATACGACCTATAATGCTTATGACACTGTCTATTATGACACAGCACATCCCACAATGCTTTGTGACACAATTTATCATGATACTGGAGCCGACACAATGTATTGCGACACAGTCACTTATAGTGAAAAGATAATAGATTATGATACAGTAATCGATACGGTATATTTAATAGGAGGAAAATTTATTGAAGAACTTATGCTCGGTGGTCAGCCTACAATATTCAGAGGAGACTGGGGAGGTACTTCCTATAACCTTCTTCGTTCAACAGATGCCGGTGAAAATTGGGTTGATATTGGTTATGGTGATATGCAGGAAGTTTCAGGAACAATGGATTATTATGAGGACGGACTTGCGCTGAACTGGGGAAGCCGCTATGTTAATGCGTATATTGCCAAATCTTCCAATGGCTGGATTTATACACATTCAAAAGATGTTGTGCAAATTTCTAAGGATGGTGGTGATACATGGCAATATACAAGGGGTGATTTTGGTTCACGGGATATTGGTAATCCCAGAGGTGTTTATGTGAGACAATTTGAGGAGAAAGAATATTTATTTAAAGCTATGAATCCATCTACTGGGGGTGGATTTCTTCTAGGAAGGACAGAGGTTACCGATACCGTTGGGCTTCATTGGGTTCGTACTGATAGCGGAATAAACACCCCAATTCGTGAGGGTTGTATTGAGGATTATACTGATTATTTCTTTATGTATGCATCACAAGGAAATATTATGAAGTCGCATAATAACGGAGAAACATTCTTGTCTTTTTCAACCGGGTTAACCGAAAAAAGAGCAGATGCAATTTTAATTCATGGAGATTCTGCATTTGCAGTAATCAATAATGAAATATTTGTTTATGATCTTACTGTACCTGCAACAATGGATACAGCAAGAGTTGAGGATATTACCGAGACTTCAGCAAAATTATTTACCAAAGCTGATGTCCCGGGTAGGTTCTATTACGTTGTACTGCCTGATACAGCTGCAAATCCAAATAAACGACAGGTGGTTAATGGACTTGATGCTACCGGAAATCCTGCGGACTTAAGCGGAAATTATGAAGCATCATATGAAATTGAAACATTCAGATATTTGACAGGATTGAAGAGTAACTTTGATTATAAAGTTCATGTTGTTTTGAGAAATGAAGTAGTTGATACATCAAATATAGAAGTTATTCCTTTCACTACTCTGGAAGTTAGATATAATGTAACATTTACGGTTCAAGATACAAACGGAGTTTCACTTCAGGGGGCAACAGTTACTTTTGGTACAGAGATTAAAGATACGGATGCTGCCGGTAGAGCTATTTTCCTTGTTGAGCCTGACTCAGATATTGCCTACGAAGTTACAAAAGTTGGTTATACTGATTCAATCAGCACATTAGATGTTGATACGGCTGATGTATCAATAACGATTCCGCTTACTATTGAAAGTTATACCGTTACTTTTAACGTAACAGATACAGCAGGAACAGAACTGGAAGGTGCCAAAGTAATACTGGGAAATGACACCTTATCAACAAATGCTGATGGCATGGCTGTTTTCTCTGATGTCGTATTTGCTTCCGGCATAGATTTTTCAGTGAGCAAACTCGGATTTAATGATTCAATCGGCACATATGATGCAGTAAGTGATGATACTGTCACAATAGCCCTGATGGATTATGAGTGGTACACCATCACATTCTTGGTTACAGATGAGTTAACAGGGGATCCCTTAGACAATGCCACAGTAAACTTTGATGGAAGAGAAGAAGTGACAGGTCTTGATGGCTATGCTGAGTTTATGTATGTAGAACCTGAAGAGACAGGATACCATGTTAGCAGAGGTGGTTATGCCGATACAGCCAATACAATTGATGTGACGGCTGATGATATAATCTCATTGCCTCTGACAAGTGTTGAGTCTTATACCATTACATTCATTGTTACAGATGGAATTGATGATCCATTGGGGGATGCTACAGTTAGTTTTGACGAAAAACAGGAATCAACAAATATATTAGGTGTTGCTGTATTTGAATATGTAGAACCTGATTCCGACATTCCTTACCAGGTAAGTAGAGACGGATATCATGAGATAAATTCTTCTTTTACTGTTGTTTCAGATGATACAGTTGAAGTAGTATTGATAGAGATTGAGACTTACACGGTTACATTTACTGTTGTTGATGCAGCATCTTCTAACCCGATAGAGAATGCAACAGTTCTGTTGGGAACTGAAACGGAACAAACAGATGCTTCCGGAAATGCTGTCTTTGATGTTGAACCGGCAGGTGACATTAATTATGAGGTGTCAAAAGAGGATTACAAAGATTCAACTGGAACTGTTGATGTAGTAGATCAGAATATTGATGTTGCAATCTCGTTAATACAGGCAACAGGGATCAATGAGATCACAGCAGGTCAGATAGCACTTTATCCAAATCCAACAACAGGATTGTTAAATGTAGCAACAGGAAGTGATGCACAGACACAGATCAATATTTATGATGCATTGGGTACGCTGGTGAAAACGGTAAAAGGTGCCGGTATTGTACGT
>CAYSRH010000120.1:0-6481 GCA_964433245.1 uncultured Bacteroidales bacterium
GCTGTGCACATGGATGCGCTGTACCCATTTTTTATTTTCGACAAATAATAAGTTTGTTTCAGCTTTGGTAGAATAATGGTTTATCAATCTTCTGAATTTTTTTTTTGATCTGAGGTCAAAGATAATAATGGCACCTTCCCCGGAATCAGCAATGTAAGCAACCTGATCCCTTTCACATATAATAATGTTGGAGAATGAAGAGTTTTTTGTGTAAATGGATTTTGGAAATTTATACTTTTTTATAATCTCATCAGTTTTGGTATCAATCTGATAAAGAACAGGTCCTTCAAAAATGATTCCTTTTTTTAATGGGTTGGCAGCATCAAGAACCCATAAAAAATCATTGCTGTCAACGTAGATAGCCTGAATAGAAATAAAAAACGGGTTTTCAGGATCATATGTGTTTTTAAATTGATTGATTTTTTTATTTGGATAATACTTTATTTTATTATCTGATAGTTCACCAAGTGAAATCCCGGAAAGATCTTCCCATCGGGGAAAAGATGTAAATATTCTTCCATCAGAAGTAATTGCAATACTGCTCCATTGTTGTTCGCTTTCAGCGATTTTTTCGAGACTGAAATTGCCATCAGTTTCATAAATGGTTTTTTCTGTTTTGCAGCAGAGAAAAACAAGAATAAGCAACAATAATAGCGAATTATATTTTTTTGTTTTGTTATTGATCATCTTTGCTTGCTTCTTCTTGCTAAGTTATAAGTGAAAAAATATTAAAATATTCATAAATTTACAGTTTCTTTGTTTATTAAGCAAGCAGATTGATTATTTAAAATCAGGATTATTGAAAAAAAACAGTAGTTAAATGAACAAAACAAATAGATTAAGCCTGATATTGATTATTTTCTTCTTAGCTACTGTGTTTCCTTTTAATTCTGTAGCCCAGGATGTTGTTGGTATTTGGAAAACAATAGACGATAAAACAGGAAGAGCAAAATCTTATGTTAGAATTGATGTAAAGAATAACAAGCTTTTTGGTGTAATAGAAAAGGTAATTTCCGTTCCGGGAGAAGATACTGATCCTGTGTGTGAGAATTGCAAAGGTTCGTTACACGGACAAAAAGTACTGGGAATGATGATCATTAATGGTCTTGTGAAAAATCAGTCCGGAGAGTGGGAAGGAAAAAAGGGGATACTTGATCCTGAATCAGGGAATGTATATGATTGTAAGCTGTGGTTAGAAAATCCTAACAGGTTAAATGTACGGGGCTATGTTGGTTTTTTCTTTCGCACACAAACATGGCAACGTGTACGTTAGGGTGTTTTTGTATCATCTAATTTTTTAAGAGAAATTTTTCTATGTTACTGATTATTAGTTGCTTTGTTTGTTCGGGCGAATTGGCTATGCTTGGCATGACTTGAGGATTTTCATCAAGAGGGCAGTATATAAAAGTAGGTATAGAACGAATTCCGAATACAGTTGCCAATTCTTTTTCTTTGTCAACATTGATTTTATAAATGTGAATCTTCCCTTTGTATTCCTTTGCTAACTCGTCTAAAATTGGAGATGTCATCCTGCAAGGGGCACACCAGTCTGCATAAAAATCTATCAAACATGGAATGTCACCTTCAAAAACCCATTTTGTCTGATTTTTCTCATAGTTCATTACCTTTGATAAAAATTTTTCTTTGTTTAATTCAATGGGATTCCCGGGAAGACCTTCCTGTTTCTGACTGCTTATTATACTTTCATTTTTCATTTCTTCCATGTCTGAAGATGATCTGGTTTCAGGAGATTCACTATGATGGCAGGAGTAGCTTAAGATAAAAAGACAGATAAAGAATCGCGTGAAAAATTTCATAAAGAATAACGGTTTATGTTAGATATTAGAAAATATTATTGCTTGTAAAATAACTATTCTTCCTGATATTTTATTGTGATAAAATTAACATAGAGATAAAATAACTCAGCTTTACTTCTTATTTTTGTAAGAGAATAAAAGTTTCAGGTGTGTAAAAAGAAATTTTATGTCAAGACAAGTTTATGGTATAGGAGAGACCGTATTGGATATTATCTTTAAATCAGGACAACCCAAGGCTGCCAAGGCCGGGGGGTCTTCGTTGAATGCCATCATTACCCTTGGGCGATTAAATTTTAATGTTTGTTTTATATCAGAAATGGGAGATGACAAGGTTGGAGACATGATAAAAAGATTTTTGCAGGATAATGGTGTTCGTACGGAATACATAAATCGTTTTAAAACAGGAAAATCTGCTATTTCACTTGCTTTTCTGAATGAACAAAATGATGCAACATATGAGTTTTTTAAAGATTATCCGAACCAGCGATTACAGGTGAAAGTTCCTGATTTTTCGATTGAAGACATTGTCCTTTTTGGCTCGTATTACGGAATCAACAAGGCTCTCAGACCACAAATGAAAAAAATAATAGAAAAAGCAAAAAAAGAAAAAACATGTGTTGTATATGACCCGAACTTTAGGTCTTCGCATGTGCATGAAGTTGATGAATTAAAACAAACGTTATTTGAGAATTTTTCATATGCAGATATATTAAGAGGGTCTGATGAGGATTTCTTTAATATTTTGGGTGAAACGGATCCTTTCGCAGTATATGATCAGCTGAAAAACATATCACCTGTTCTTGTTATTACTGCGAATAAAAAGGGAATATATCTGTTCACTCCTTCTTTTAACAAATATTATCATGTAACACCTATTGAAACCGTTAGTACAATAGGAGCAGGAGATAATTTTAATGCCGGATTGGTTTATGGATTATTAAAACATCATATATATCAAAAAGATATAGTATATTTGAAGTCAGATATATGGGATGATATTATTAGCGATTGTATCGCCTTTTCAACAGATGTTTGTATGCATTTAGATAATTATATTTCACATGAAACAGCTGCAAAGTATGCCCTTAAGCATTAATTATATTTTTTTGTTATGAGATTAGTTACTTTTTTATTGGTAATGACTTGTTGCATTAGAGGGTTTTCTCAATATGCAGAGGTTCACTTTCCTGACACTGTTATTTTACCTCCTCCTGACGAAGAATATGAGGTGTTGGGAATTTTTCCGGGATTGGAAGGCTATGTAGTCAGGTATGATAAGTTTTTGATTAGAGGAGGGAATGTAATTAATTCAGAAGGAATGGATGTTTTGCAGGATATGGATGTGAAGGCAATCTTGTCCATGACACCCACAGCTTTGACAAGCAATTTGGCAGATGTTTATGGATTTGAATTTATTAAAATAGAAATTGATCCTGTATCAGGTCTTTCAGAAGAAATGCTTGATACATTTCTGAGCATTATGGAATCTCCTTCAGGAGTGGCTTACCTTCATTCGAATACCGGAAACACTTATGCCGGAATACTTGCGATGGCTTATCGCATCCATATTGCTAAATGGAGTAAGGAAAAAGCGATGATTGAGTTTGCAAAACTGGGGGGGAGTTTGAGAGATAGTTATTACCTGATGGAGCAAGTATTTGAGTATAAGAAAAAATAAATACTCCCTTTGTTTCTATCCCCTTAATTGAATGGTATTGCATTTACTCTCCTCATATTGATTTCGTCAATCACGGAATTACCCCTGTTATTAATTAAAAAGGAGACTGTTTTTCCAATTTCTTCGGGTTGGATTAGATCTTCTTTTTCAAGGTCAGGTCGGATTTGTTTAACCATATCAGTTGCCACACCCCCCGGAGCAATCAGGTGTACCCGGATATTGTTTTTTTGTTCTTCTCTGGCAAGTGCCTTGCTAAAACCATTTAATGCGTGTTTAGAGGCAGCATAGGCTGATTGCATCTCATAACCATGCCTTCCTGTCACAGAAGAAATGTTGATAATTGTTCCGGATGTTGATTTTCTGAGATAGGGAAGTGCATATTGACAGATGAAGAATGGAGCTTTGGCATTGACTGTTAATATCCAGTCCCAGTCTTCAGTGGATGTGTCAATAAGTGATTTTTGTAATGCGCAGCCTGCATTATTGATCAGGTAATCAATACGCCTGAATTCGTGGATTGTTTCAATAACAACTTGCTTGGGAGCAAGGGGATCGTTCAGGTCGCAAGTTATACAAAGGGTTTCTATACCTTCTTCTCTTGCTTCTTTACTTACAGCTTCCAATTCGTTTTCTGACCGTCCGGCAAGGGCAAGGTTGATTCCCTGTTTTGCCAGATTCAAAGCAATTGCTTTTCCAATACCCCTTGTTGCTCCTGTGATAAGGGCTACTTTACGTTTTTCCATTTTGCCGATGTGTTTTGTAATAAACAGATTCAGTTCTTATATTTTATGTTTATGCATTTTGTAGCAGATATTTTTCAGCTTCAACGGACCACAATCCTTTGTTATTTTTCACAATTTTTGAAAGTTCAGCAAATAAAGGCTTTTCTTTTCCCAGTTCTTCAAAATCATCAATTGCTGTTAGGGGCATGTCTATGTGGTTGTATATGAGTTTTTTTCCTCCGGGTATTTCAGGCAGGTTCAGTGATGTTTCTATAACAGCATTAAGTCCTCCGATATGAGTAACCAACCCGGCAGGATCTAATCCTTTTGCCATCATATCGAGACCTTCTTTCATGTCATCAGTGTTTCCTCCGCTGGTGCCGACGATGTGTGTATAAGCATAATGGACGTTATAAAAATTCATTTTTGCAGAAAAGTCCGGGTCAGATGGTCCTGCAAAAAAGTTCAGGCATCCGTCAAAACCCAGAATTGCATCTGCCTGTTCAACAACAGGTGCTACCGGGGCAAATACAAATACATCATCATAGCCCTTTCCTTCGCTTATTTTCATAAGGGTTTCTATGGCATTTCCTGTACTTGTATTAATATATTCCAAATGAATACCCTTAGATTTTGCATGTTCGGGCGACATCAATAAAGCAGCCCTGTCTAATCTTTTTTGATCAATATCTGTTACGATCAAACGTTTGGGTTTACGATCCTCCCGCATCAATACATAATTTATGGCTGCCAGTCCCATAGGACCAACACCGGCCAGTATGGCCATGTTTCCTCCGTTGACAATGTCCATTTTATGTACATATGTTCCAGGGGTTGTATGATAATTTGCATGTATTGCACCAATAACACAAGAAAGAGGTTCAGCAAGTGAGGCAGGGTAATATCCTTCACCTTCATAAACCAAAAGGCAGTCTTTTTCCATTACTTCTTCGGGAATGATGACATATGTGGCATCGCCACCAATATATTGGTAAGAATATCCCGGGGCACTCAGTACGCCAACAGGTCCGTTTTTATAGTTTATGGCAGGCTGAATGGAAAATTTTTGTCCGGCACTGAATTTATTTTTCCATTTTTCCCCTATTTCCATTAATTCTCCTGCAAATTCATGTCCGATAATGATGGGATTCTCAACCACATTGTCAGGAATTCTTTTGTGATCAGTCCCTTGTTTTGCAGCCTTGTAGGAAGACATACAAATACTGTCTGAAACTACTTTTGCCAATATTTCGTTGTCTTTGATAGGAGGCAGAGTAAATTCCTCAAGTCGTAAATCGTTTTTCCCGTATAATCTGACTGCTTTTGTTTTCATTGTTTAAAAAAATAAAATGATTAAATATTTGTTGTGTAATGTAGATTTTAATGGAGCATATTCTGTCCACCGGTAACAGGGATGGCTTGCCCTGTTTCATATTCCTGTTCAACGGCATAATAGATGGCTCTGACTACATCTTTTACCCTGCAACCTCTTCCCGCCGGAACCTGAGATTCATAAAAACGTTTCACATCTTCTATTGTTTTGGCTCCGGGAACTTTTCCGGTATTCAGGTACTGTACAAATAATCCGTTTTGAGGATCTGCCCAAAGGGGACCTTCGAAAAAATTCCCCGGACATATGGCATTTACTTTAATTTTATGTGGCATAAGTTCCATGGCAAAAGACTGGGCGAGTCCTATTCCTCCAAATTTACTTCCTGCATAGGCGAAGTTTTTATTGCTTCCTTTAAGACCTGATTTTGAATTGATCTGGATAATATCAAATGTAAATTTTGTATTATGTGAATTTTGTATTGTCATGACTTCCGAAGCATATTTGGAACACAGAAAGAAAGCCTTGTAATTAACATCGGTCATAAATTGAAAGGTTTCCGGTGTGAGTTCATCCAATCCTCCGGCTCTTAATACGCCCGCATTGCTGATAAAGATATCAAGTCCCCCAAATTCTTTTACTGTTTGTTCAATCAACGACTGAACATTAGCAGGTTCCGCCACATTGCATTTTATAAAAACAACTTTATTTGTTTGATTGTTTTTGTTGAGTTTATCTGTTAGTTCCTTGCTTTTTTCCTCATTTAGATCGGCAATAACTACATTGGCTCCATCTTTATACATTTCTTCAACAATTCCACTACCAAATCCCTGAGCGCCTCCTGTTACGATTGCAATTTTATTTTTGACGGGATAGGGTCTGTGTTCGCAATCTTCTATTGTATGGCATTCACATGCACAGCTATTTGTTCCCG
>CAYSRH010000121.1:0-6452 GCA_964433245.1 uncultured Bacteroidales bacterium
GTGGCTGATATAGATGGAGATGGCAACAATGATATCATCTCAGCTTCAACCGGGGCAACTTTTATTTCATGGCATGAAAATATAGATAACAACATTTTCACAAGGCATTCAATTACCTCGTGGGCTTCAGGCGCTACCGATGTACTTTCAATAGACTTGGATGAAGACGGCGACATGGACGTTGTAGCTGCCGTATCCAATGACAATAAGGTAAACTGGTACGAAAATAACGGAACAGGTCAGTTTACAGGACATACTATTGCTTCAGATATGGGAGGAGCTCAATCCGTTTATGCTATTGACATGGATAACGACGGTGATATAGATGTATTGTCCGCTTCCAATGCAGACGGTAAAATACACTGGCACGAGAACAATGGAAGCGAATCATTTACATCTCACGAAATAGCTACCGGAGTTTCGGGAGCATCAAGCGTTTTTGCCATTGATGTTGACGGCGATGGCGATATAGACGTGCTTTTCACTTCGTACAAAAACAACACCATATCCTGGTGCGAAAATGATGGCAGCCAGAATTTTACCGAACATGTTGTTTCTTCTGAAGCCTTTGGTGCCCAGGATGTGTTTGCCATTGACCTTGACCAGGACGGGGATACCGACATCCTATCTGCTTCTGACAAAGATTACAAAGTGGCATGGTATGAAAATGACGGTGAACAAAATTTTACCGAACATTCAGTATATGGGTTAGCGAATGGAGCCAGTTCTGTTTATGCCATTGACATAGATGGAGATGGCGATTTGGATGTTGTTTCCGCTTCTTATAAAGACAATAAGGTAGCCTGGCATGAAAATGATGGCAGCCAAAACTTTACCAACCATATCATTACAACCGATGCTGTCAACGCTTATGATGTTTATGTAGCCGATATAGACAATGACGGCGACCTGGATATTATTTCCGCTTCGTATGGCGATGATAAAGTTGCCTGGTATGAACAACAACCGGATACAGCAGTTAGCATACCGGGTAATCACTATAATAACAAAGATGCCGCTGGAACAAATATAAAAGTCTATCCCAATCCGGCGAATGAATATGTTTTTATTGACATACCGTCTTCGTTAAAAAAAGCAACACTGGAAGTAAGAAGTATAACAGGAACTATACTTTTTTCAAAAGTACTCGATGATAAATCATTCAATATAAAGTTAAATGTCCGACATTATCCGACCGGCTTATATTGTGTCAATGTATATACAGAAAATTCAATACATTATGTCAAATTAATTGTTAAATAAAAGATTAAAAAAATACACAATGAAACACTTTCTATTTCCAATCGCCTGTTTTATCATTATATCCTTATCTGCGAAATCCCAGGACATTAAGTTTGTACCACACACTGTAAATGGCGGCGAGTATGTACCCGAAGTCGCAAAAGCCGTATTTGCCTCAGATATGGATGGCGATGGCGATATGGACCTTTTATCAGCATCTTATGATAAGATTATGTGGTATAAAAATAATGGGGATAATCATTTTTCAAAACATATTGTTACTACCAATATCGATGGCGGAGAAGACGTTTTTGCCATAGATATGGATGGAGATGGCAATATGGACATCGTTTCGGCTTCTTTTAATGACGATAAAATTGCATGGTATGAAAATGACGGGGAACAAAATTTTACCGAACATATAATCTCTACCAATGCCGATGGAATCCGTTCCATTTTTGCTGTTGATATAAACGGTGATATGAATATAGATGTTGTTTCCGCATCATGCCAGGATGACAAAATTGCATGGTATGAGAATGACGGGGAACAAAATTTTACCGAACGTATAATCTCTACCAATGCTGATAGTGCCTATGATGTACAAGCTATTGATATGGATGGTGACGGCGATATGGATGTGGTATCATGTTCGTTTAAAGATGGTAAGATTGCATGGTATGAAAATGACGGAACAGGTCAATTTACAGAACATATCATTAGTGATGACACCGACGGTTTTCTCAACATAACCTGTATCCAACCCAAAGATATGGATGGAGATGGCGACATAGATGTTCTTTTTGTTACACATGAAAACAGGAATATTGGATGGGCTGAAAATGATGGAAATGAAAACTTTACCATTGTGAATATACAAGGAGGCGGAGGAACGGATCAATCAACCGATATTTATGTAGGAGATATAGACGGCGATGGAGATCCGGATTATGTGGTGACTTCATTACACTCCCAATATATTGCCTGGTATGAAAATACAGGTAGTGGCAATATGGGTACTGAACACAGGCTTGACAAGCATCTGCTCCGAGAAGCAGATGCTACAGATGTAATTATTGAAGATATTGATGGGGATGGTCATAACGATATGGTATTTATAACTATAGGTGGTTCGCTTCTATGGTATAAAAATAATGGATCCCAAGATTTCACTACTATCGTTATTGCAAGCTCTGTAAAGGCTGCTAAATCGGTACATGCCGCGGATTTTGACAATGATGGAGATATGGATATTGTTTCTAATACCATGATATCCTGGCATGAAAACATTGATAACAACATTTTTACCAGACATTTTGTAATAAATAATGTAAGTGGAGGTATAATTATTTCAGATGTTCTTTCAGTTGATCTGGATCAGGATGGAGATGCTGATATTGTAGCGACTATTACGCAGCATGACCAAATAAACTGGTACGAAAATAACGGAACAGGTCAGTTTACAGGACATGCTATTGCTTCAGATATGGGAGGAGCTCAATCCGTTTATGCTATTGACATGGATAACGACGGTGATATAGATGTATTGTCCGCTTCCAATGCAGACGGTAAAATACACTGGCACGAGAACAATGGAAGCGAATCATTTACATCTCACGAAATAGCTACCGGAGTTTCGGGAGCATCAAGCGTTTTTGCCATTGATGTTGACGGCGATGGCGATATAGACGTGCTTTTCACTTCGTACAAAAACAACACCATATCCTGGTGCGAAAATGATGGCAGCCAGAATTTTACCGAACATGTTGTTTCTTCTGAAGCCTTTGGTGCCCAGGATGTGTTTGCCATTGACCTTGACCAGGACGGGGATACCGACATCCTATCTGCTTCTGACAAAGATTACAAAGTGGCATGGTATGAAAATGACGGTGAACAAAATTTTACCGAACATTCAGTATATGGGTTAGCGAATGGAGCCAGTTCTGTTTATGCCATTGACATAGATGGAGATGGCGATTTGGATGTTGTTTCCGCTTCTTATAAAGACAATAAGGTAGCCTGGCATGAAAATGATGGCAGCCAAAACTTTACCAACCATATCATTACAACCGATGCTGTCAACGCTTATGATGTTTATGTAGCCGATATAGACAATGACGGCGACCTGGATATTATTTCCGCTTCGTATGGCGATGATAAAGTTGCCTGGTATGAACAACAACCGGATACAGCAGTTAGCATACCGGGTAATCACTATAATAACAAAGATGCCGCTGGAACAAATATAAAAGTCTATCCCAATCCGGCGAATGAATATGTTTTTATTGACATACCGTCTTCGTTAAAAAAAGCAACACTGGAAGTAAGAAGTATAACAGGAACTATACTTTTTTCAAAAGTACTCGATGATAAATCATTCAATATAAAGTTAAATGTCCGACATTATCCGACCGGCTTATATTGTGTCAATGTATATACAGAAAATTCAATACATTATGTCAAATTAATTGTTAAATAAAAGATTATGGATACAAAAATCATGTAAAACTTAAAAAACAATTATGAAAATGAAAAACATTTTACTACTAGTATTAGGAATTACTGTTCAGTTACAAATTAGTTCCCAAATTTATTTACCCGGAAAAGTAGAAGCTGAAGATTATTTTGATATTAAAAATGCAGAAACAAAAACTATTGATTCTGGGCTTGCATTAACCCACTTCGGTCCGGGGGATTATGCAATCTATGATGTTGAAGTAGTGCAATCAGGAGATTATACCATGAAATTCAGGGTATCTACCAGGCATTCGGGAACAAAAGCCTTAATTACAGCAGGTGAAGATACTATTTTGATGACCGATGTGCTTAATACAGGAGGTTGGAGTAACTACCAGACATTTACCACCCCTGTTACATTAACCGAAGGAAGGTATGAATTCAAACTACAAGCTATTAACGATGGGTTTAATGTAGATTATTTTAAAACAATAGAAACAGTTCCTTATCCTCCGAGGGTAAATCTGGAAAAACCTTTTTACAGTCAGGATTATGTTGAAGGGGAAAAAGTTATTTTTTTAGCTAAAGCTAATGATGACGATGGCAATATTTCAAAAGTAGAATTTTTCATCAATGAGAATAAAGTAGGTGAATCCCATTCGGCTCCATTTACTGACACCGTTTTGGGCGTAGCAGCAGGAAAAAATATTGAAGTCACGGCCAAAGCATATGACAACGATGACATGACAAGAACCTCATTACCTGAATATATTAATGTATATAGCAGTAGTACGCCCAAAGAACTTCAGGTTTATTCGGTTATCCCCGGAGGTATTGAAACAAGCGACATTGAAGTATATGCCAATGGACAACAGATACCTGTTGAAGACCTTGATGGCACTAAACGTATATATGTTTCCAGATTTGCCTTTGGAGGAAAAGTAGATATTAAAGTGGTTGTTACCGATCCCCAAATCAACGGGTATTCTATAAAGCCCGTAAGTCATAATATTCAAGGAGAAGTTAAAAATAATGAATTGCATTTCTCTTTAGTCAAACCCGAACGGCTTGTCGTGAGGATCAATAAATACAGAGACCTGTGTATCTTTGCAGATGCAATCATTGAAAATGCACCTGATACATCAGATGCAGATGTTTATGATGCGGTTATTGATTTTGGCATTGATAATAATGGAAACTATACCTATAACGAATTACAATCAGCTATTGATTCCATTAGTGCATGGGGAGGCGGAACCCTATATCTGAGAGATGGGGTTTACAAAGGTCATGAAGATTATCTTGATATCAGAAGCAATGTAACCATGTACCTTGAGCCAAATGTATTAATAACCGGGTGTAAAATACAGTTTGTAGAAGCATCCCATGCCAAAATGTGGGGGCATGGGGCAATTGATTCAGACAGTATTCCAATCGATGGATCTAAAGCAGGAATTTTTATAACCCAAAAAAGTAACCATATACTTGTTGACGGGATATTTCTTAGGCATTTGGGAGGATTTACCTGGTGCGCTATTGCTATTGATTCCAGGTATATAAAGTTTATCAACTATAAAATAGTTAGTTCAAAAGATGGTTCCAATACGGTTAATTCAAGCTATGTACAATTTAACAACAGTTACATATTATCGCATGATGATTGTGTTGCTGTAAAAAACTTAGGCGGGGAACCACGTATTTCTCACGATGTACATATCAATAATAGTATTATGGAATGCACGCGTTACGGAGCTATCAAGCTTGGTACCGAAACTAACGGTTCAGAGTTCTATAATATATCGTACCGGGATATTGACATTCTTGACGGCGCAAGGGCTCACATGATCATTGTCCGGGATGGTGCCCATATACATCACCTGACAGCAGAAAATATCACAGTAGAAAAAATAGGAAAACCTTTTCATTATATCATTGAAGAAAGAGGAGGTCTAGGGAAAATTGACAGTGTTTTTGTCCAAAATTATAATTCATGGAATAAAGGATATGATTCATCTGTATTGCAAGGATTTGACAGTGACCATCAAATTCAGCACCTTTTCTTTGAGGATGTATATTTAAATGGAAATCCTGTGGAGGAAGTAGGGGATGCCTGTTTTATCACCAATAGTTTTTATAATGATGTGAATTTTTCTTTTACAAACAAAAGAATTCCGGTTGAAAATTTAGGTTCTTATAAAATAGCCCAAAGCAGTAACTGGGGAACGGAAATTAATGACCTGTATGATGATAACAGTAGTTCAATGGCTAAAATATCAGGAGCAACCTCAGCATGGGTGGAATTTGATTTCGGCGAGGAGATGAACCTGATTGCTGCCCGTGTTCATGGCGATGATAATGAGAAGTCTGCCGGATGGACCATGGAAGCATGGAACGGATCAGAATATGACACCCTGTTTCATAAAAAATATTGCTATGGTAATCTCTGGTTTGAGGAATCAATCACTGTTACCACTCAAAAAGTAAAAATAACATTTCATAATGCTGGTGGATCAGACCTTGCTGTGGGAGAAATTGATTTTCTGACAGTAAATAAATTAATGGTAGATAATAAAAATGTTTCAAAGAAATCAGATATGGGAAGCGATGTTTATATCTATCCCAACCCTACAGAAGGAATGCTGCATATTGAAGGAAACGATGATATAACCCGCATTGAAATATATAATACAAACGGGCAATTGGTCTTATCTAAAAAAATAGAATCTCCTTCCGACCCAATTCATTTGTCGGAT
>CAYSRH010000122.1:0-6442 GCA_964433245.1 uncultured Bacteroidales bacterium
ATGGAAACTATGGAAAATTTTATCTGTCAACAGAAGATGGCTTTGTTACGGATAGCGCATTACTGGTTCGAATAGCTGAAGATGGCGATTCTGTTTTTGTACACGCAGATACACTTTTTTCTTTGCAGGATTCCTTAAAAAACAGAATGTTCAAAGCTTATTATTATGTAAAGATTTATAACCAGACTTTTCAAGCCAAATGCGACTCAATGGTTTATTTGTCTGTTGATTCTACAATCCATTTGTACATTGATCCGATCATGTGGATCGAAGAAAATCAAATGACAGCGGATGAAATTGTTTTATATGCAAAACATCAGGGTATAGATTCTGTATGGATGAAGAAAAATGCTTTCATTGTTGATCATGAGGTTGATGACTATTTTAATCAGATCAAGGGGAGGGATATGATGAACTATTTCAGAGACAATGCTCTATATGCAATACATGTGATGGGAAATGCAGAAACTGTTTACTTCCCTAAAGATGAAGAAACCGCTATCATTGAAGGAATGAACACTGCTGAATCGAAAGAGATGTTTATTTTTATAGAGGATGGAAAAATTAAGAATATCAAGTTTAACAATAAACCAAAAGGAACTATGTTCCCTTTGGAAGATATTCCTGAAGAAAAAATATTTCTCCGGGGATTCATATGGTTAAATCAATACAGACCAAATACTTTTGAAGAGGTATTTATAAAATAAAAATATCAGTATTCATCTTCATTGAAAAAGAAATCATCTTTGCTGGGATAATCCGGCCAAATGTCTTCAATGCTTTCATATATTTCTCCGTCATCTTCTATTTCCTGAAGATTTTCTATGACTTCTAATGGTGCTCCTGAACGAATGGCGTAATCAATAAGTTCTTCCTTTGTTGCCGGCCAGGGAGCATCTTCTAACTTCGAAGCTAATTCTAATGTCCAATACATACGCTACACGTTTAAAAATAGGT
Organism: uncultured Bacteroidales bacterium; assembly: GCA_964433245.1. Taxonomy (GTDB): domain Bacteria; phylum Bacteroidota; class Bacteroidia; order Bacteroidales; family JBBRXJ01; genus CAYSRH01. Next base: position 958 of record CAYSRH010000122.1, read on the forward strand.
TAATATATTTTCGGCAAATGTATATAAAAATATTATGAACTAAAGTCAGGTTTCCATAAATTTTCTTCAACATTTAATTCACAGACCAGCGTTCCGGAAATTACATAAAGGAAGTCACCAAGCCTGTTGATATATTGAAGTATTTCTTCTTCAATATCAGAAAGTTCAACGCATGAACGCTCAGCTCTCCTGCATATTGTGCGTGCTACGTGACAATTGGCAATAGTAAGATTGCCTCCCGGAAGAATAAATCCTTTCATCGGGGGCAGTTTCTCTTCCATTTTGTCGATTTGTTTTTCAAGTCGGGATGTATATTCTTTTTTGATCATATTTGTTCCTGATTTTTTTTCGTTCGCTATCTGTGTGCAGCATTGCATCAGAATAGATTGGGCAGAGATGAGCATGTCCTTGTATTCTTTTTTTATGTTATGACACCGTATGACACCGATATATGCTATTAGTTCATCAATCGCCCCTATTGCCTGAATGCGATTATGCGATTTGGAAACTCTTGTTCCTCCTAAAAGTGAAGTTTTTCCTTTGTCGCCGGATTTTGTATAGATACTCATTTTTCTATTTGTATTATGTGATTGATTAGATTGTCTATGTATCGTTTAATATCTGATTGTTATATTTTGTTTTGAGAGCTTTTTGTTAAAGAATATAATCCCCACCCCCAATAGATCAATAGATAGATTTACCAGAGGCAACTCCTTGATAGCCTTCCATGCGCTGATCATTTCCCTGTTCAGATAAATGTCATGAATGATTATACAGGAAGTTGGTGTCATATGTTCTTTCAGCAGAAGAAAAAAATCAAGCGTGGCATCTTTTGTATGGTTGGCATCAATAAAAGCAAGTTCAAAAGGTTCGTTTTGTTCCAGAAATGTAGATAGAGAATGATTCAGATTAAAATTGTGTGTAATTATATTTTGTTGCAATCGTTGAAATTGTTCTTTTGCAATATTTTGCGATTCAATGCACCCGTCAATCGTGTGAAGTGTTGCCCTGTTTCCTGTATTTAAGTAAAGACTGCTTATGCCAAAACCTGTGCCAAGTTCAAGAATAGAAGAAGGATCAAGGAATTGTACCAATCGGTTTAATAGTCTGCCGTATTTCCGATGAATAGAGATGGTTTTGTAATGTTGATTTATTTGCACAGAACCTCTATTTTTTGTTCCAAAGTCAGAAAGTCTGATCATTCTCGTGTCTTTCTTGTAAGCAGAATGTGCCATTTCAATTAATGCATCATGGCGAACATCCCTTTTTTTATTAAAAACCTCTTTCGATAATGAAAAAAGAAAAGGCGAATGTAAACCATGTCCTTTGCCATGTCGTGAAAAAAAGTAATATCGAATGGTGTAAAATAATGTAAGTATCATAATTCATTGTTTAAAAAATAAAAATAATATTTTCTGCCATTTAAAAATAATCAATAGGGATTTTATGTTCTACTTTATGTAGATAGTCATTTATTTTAAAAAAAAATATTTTTGTTCAATAAAGTTAAAATGTGAAATTTCGATAAAAATGTTACAAATAATAGAACTGTAATTGAAAAATCGTTTTTATTCTAATAAAATAACGTATATTTGTAACATTAAAAAACAAAAATGAATTATGCAAGAAAAAACAAGGAAGGTTGAAGGTTTATATGATTTTAAAAATGAACACGACAACTGTGGTGTTGGGTTTGTTGCCCATTTAAAGGGAACTCCTTCACATGAGATTGTAATGCGGGGATTAAAGATATTGGATCACATGACACATCGTGGTGCAGAAGGAGCTGATGGTATTACCGGAGACGGTGCCGGGATATTAGTGCAGATACCGGATCGTTTTTATCGATTATTAGGCTTCGATTTACCTGAAAAAGGAGAGTATGCAACAGCGATGGTTTTTTTGCCAAGAGACAAGCATAAGGCAGAAGTATATATGTCTGAATTTTCCGCAGTTTGTAATGAAGAAGGGCTGAAGATCATAGGCGCACGGGATGTTCCTGTGGATAGTTCTTGCCTTGGTCCGATATCGAAAGAAGTAGAGCCATTGATCAAACAGATTTTTGTTACATCCAGGTATGGGACACGTTTATTTGAAAGAAAAATTTATGTGGCAAGGAAAGTCATTGAGAAAAGGATGTATGTCGCCGGTGTTCCTGAAAACCAGTTCTATATTCCCAGCTTCTCCAATAAAGTGGTCATATATAAGGGAATGTTAACAGCCTGGCAGATTCCAAAATATTATCTTGATTTGCAGGATCCGAAGTTTTCCAGTGCTTTTGCTATTGTTCATTCACGGTTTTCTACCAATACTTTTCCTTCCTGGGATTTGGCACAACCTTTTAGAATGTTGGCACATAATGGAGAGATAAATACAATCAAAGGAAATAGATTCTGGATGTCTGCAAGAGAATCATTAATGTATTCAGATAAGTTGGGAGAGGACATGGAAAAGATTTTCCCTGTTTGTCAAACGAGTGGTTCGGATTCTTGTAGCTTCGATAACGCTTTGGAATTTTTGACAGAGGCAGGAAAAACATTGCCCCATGCAGTGTCAATGATGGTTCCTGAATCATGGAATGAGAAAAATCCCATTGATGATGACCTAAAAGCATTTTATGAATATCAGGCAACCCTGATGGAACCATGGGATGGTCCTGCATCTCTTATCTTTACAGATGGAAGGTATGTCGGAGGAACTTTGGATCGGAATGGGCTAAGACCTTCCCGTTATGTGATCACCAAAGATGATGTGATGATCATGGGATCAGAAGTTGGTGTCGAAACTTTTCATCCAAGAGATATTGTTTCCAAAGGAAGATTACGCCCGGGGAAGATTTTACTGCTTGATACCGTTGAAAATCGCCTTATCTATGATGATGAAATTAAAAATGATTTAAAAGGAAAATATCCTTACAGGCAATGGTTGAAAAAAAACAGGATAACATTGGATGATATTCAGACCGGACGTACAGTACCTGTAGAATTAAAGGATGAATATATAACTTATTTAAGAACTTTCGGATACACCCGGGAAGATATTAATATGTTAATAACTCCAATGGCTGAAACAGGACAGGAGCCTGTTTTTTCTATGGGTAATGATATTCCTTTTGCCTTGATATCAAAAGTTCCACAACGTTTGTTTGCTTATTTTAAACAACTTTTTGCCCAGGTTACAAATCCTGCAATTGATCCCATTAGAGAAGAACTTGTTATGTCCCTGACAGGATATATAGGTTCGTTGAATAAGAATTTGCTGGAGGAGCTTCCTGAACATTGTAAAATGGTGAAGTTTATTACACCTGTTATTAATAATAAGTCAATGGAGATGGTAAGAAACCTTCAATACAAAGGTTTCTTCAATGCGACACTATATATGCATTTTGATGCTTCCGGCAAGGGGAAAAGTATGGAAGATGCGATTCAGTCACTTTGTGTCAATGCTGAAAAAGCTGTTGATGAAGGGAAAAATTATATTATTCTGACTGACAGGAAAATCTCTACCGATAAGGCACCTATACCTTCTTTATTAGCTGTTTCTGCTGTTCATCATCATCTGATAGAAAAGAAAAAAAGAATGCAATGTGATATTGTAGTAGAAACAGGAGATGCAAGGGAGGTGCATCATTGTGCTTTACTTTTCGGATATGGTGCCAGCATCATAAATCCTTACCTGGCTTTTGCGGTAATCGATCAGTTGGTGAAAGAAAAAAAGATCCAGTCTGATCTTGAAACTGCTGAACACCACTATATAAAAGCAATCAACAAGGGTGTGTTAAAAATCCTTTCAAAAATTGGTACATCGACCTTGCGAAGTTACAGGGGGGCACAGATATTTGAGTGTCTTGGATTAAATCAGGATGTTGTAAACAGGTATTTTAACGGCACAGATTCCAGAATTGGCGGATTGGGGCTTGAGGAAATTGCAGAAGAAGCACTAATTTCTCACCGGGATGCTTTTGATACAAAAAACAGAACAACAGAACAACTCCCGAACCATGGATTTTATAAATATCGCAATGGGGGAGAGAAACATGCATGGAATCCTGAGACGATAGCATTACTTCAGTGGTCTGCAAAAACCGGAGACTATAAAAAATTTAAAGAATACACGGGCATCATTGAAAACAGGCGTATTGATGACCCCCTTTTTATTCGTGATTTTTTTGAGTATAAAAAAGGGAAAGCTATTCCATTGGAAGAAGTTGAACCTGTTTCTGAAATCACCAGACACTTTGTTACCGGAGCGATGTCATTTGGGTCTATTGCTACAGAAGCACATGAAGCATTGGCTATTGCCATGAATAAACTGGGTGGAAGAAGCAATACGGGGGAAGGAGGAGAGGATCCAAAACGGTTTGTAACAGGGAAAGATGGTGTGAATAAACGCTCAGCAATTAAGCAGGTGGCTTCCGGTCGCTTTGGTGTGACCAACTATTATCTTGTGAATGCTGATGAGATACAGATTAAGATATCCCAGGGAGCAAAGCCAGGGGAAGGGGGTCAACTGCCTGGACATAAGGTGGATAATATCATAGCAAAGACACGTTACAGTACACCCGGAATTACACTTATATCACCACCACCGCATCATGATATTTATTCTATTGAGGACCTGAAGCAACTTATTTATGATTTAAAAATGGTAAATCCCGGAGCAGAAATTTCTGTAAAACTTGTTTCTGAGGTGGGTGTTGGAACTGTTGCAGCCGGTGTAGCAAAGGCATTGGCAGACAGAATTCTTATTAGTGGTGCAGATGGAGGAACCGGTGCTTCTCCGGCTTCATCCATAAAACATGCAGGCTTGCCAATGGAACTGGGACTTGCAGAAACTCAACAAACACTTGTATTGAATAATTTACGGGGGAAGGTCAAATTACAAACAGACGGACAGTTAAAAACAGGAAGGGATATTGTAATTGCAACACTTCTTGGGGCTGAAGAGTACGGATTTGCCACAAGTGCACTTATCGTACTGGGATGTGTGATGATGCGTAAATGCCATCTGAATACTTGTCCTGTTGGTGTTGCAACACAAGATGAAGAGTTGAAAAAACGTTTTAAAGGAAAAGCTGATTATCTTGTTAATTATTTTACGTTCCTGGCACAAGAGGTGCGAGAAATTATGGCTGAAATGGGGGTGCGATCATTAAAGGAGTTGGTCGGACGAATAGATTTGATTTCTGTTAATGATGCAATGAAAAAGGAAAAGGCCAGATATCTTGATTTTACAAAAATACTTTATAAGCCGGATACTGAGCATCCGGTTTCATTTAAAACACCACAGAATCATGGGATAGATGATGTGTTGGATAAAGCCTTGATCGTTGAGGCTGCTCCGGCTATTCATAAGAAACAAAAGATGATCGTTCATAAGGATGTTACGAATGTGGACAGGGCTGTTGGTGCAATGCTTTCGGGGGAAATATCCAAAAAACATGGAATTAACGGACTCCCCGAAGATACAATTACCTGTAATTTTA
>CAYSRH010000123.1:0-6407 GCA_964433245.1 uncultured Bacteroidales bacterium
TTACTCCAAAATAAATATGATTTGTTCTTTTGTCAATCTGTATATCTCCAATTAGAGCTGTAACCATATTTCCGACAGCATTTTTCTGTCCCCAAAAACCTCCTCCTGGATCATATGTGTCGAAATCTTTTGAGAACAATAAATCCATAGGCATCAGACCATGACGATCTTCTTTATTCTCATCCTTATTAACCGAGTCCAGTTCTTCCTTTTTCAGAGATCGCAAAGAACGTCCACTTGAAATTTTGAATTGATAAAAACTGGACTTGAGTGAATCTATTACTACAATTGTATTGGCAAGCGAATCTTGTCCGCTGGCATCAACAAACTTCAAACTGGTCTCTACAGAATCCCCCGCTGAAACAGGATAATGAATCTGAATATCTGAGACGACATGCGTTTCTTCTATGCCATTATGAGGCAAGCTATCATAATGCGTATAACAAATCTGATAAAAGGCACTATCCATTACTCCAAGTTCTCCATCAGGATTTAATCTTTCAATCTTTACCCAGCGTCCATGAGAAAATTCACGCTGTAAAGCATAAACTACACGACCATGTGCATCAACATCCCAGGGTTGCCTTTTCCGATGCTGAGACTCCGTCAGATTAAAGCACTGATTAAAATTGTTAACATTGGGAGCCTCAACAAAACGAAACCATTCACAGACAGATGGAATCTGATCAATAAAATTATCATTCAACTTTGCAATAAAATACCCTTTAACTGTAGTATCTGATGAAGATCTGGCTTTCCCTGAAATGAACATCTCTGCCGTTGTTTCTCCAGGCACATTGGATGTTCTTACTTTTTGAATATTTTCAACCATACCATCAGGAAACTTAACCACACTTATAATATTAGTGAGATCAGAAGATAAATGTATAATGAAACCATCTGAATCATCTGATCCCAACATATCCAAAGACAGAGATGCTTTTTCATCCTGAAAGAAATTCGTTTCAGAAATATCCAAAACCGCAGGCTCCATCCCTGTCCAATCAAGATCTCCTGTGGTTTCTCCTGTTACCAACATGGAACTATCGGACAATGCAAACATGTCCAATAATTTAATATCATGTTGCGTATTAACATACGTTAATATGTCTGTAGCATGCAAATTAAGTCCAATCAAAAAAGTAAAGAAAGCACTTACGATGAGAATGTTATGATATCTTTTCATTGTTGTTTTATGTTTTATGTTTTATGTTTTTATTTATTAAGTAAAAATAACATATTTATTTAATTTTTCCAAATCAAACAATCAAAATATCAGAAAAAAAAGAACAACAAATTGATAAAAGTAGCGGTTAGCTATATATTTTCATTGTCCGGTAGCCAAACAAGGCGACTACTACAAAACAAATAAACGGTAAAACAAAGGAGAAGTTCACTTCCGGAACGCCCAATAACAAGACATCATTAAATGCAGAACCTCCAATATCCAGAATACGTGCCTGCAGCGGTGGCATTAATGCCCCTCCCACAATAGCCATCACAAGGAAGGCTGAACCAAACTTAGCATCTTCTCCCAACCCCCTTAGGGAAATACCATAAATGGTCGGAAACATCAGCGACATACAGAACGATACCATCACAAGGCTGTATAAGCCATACGTACCATGAATAAAAATAGCACCCAGGGTAAAAACTCCGGCTGCTACGGCCAGTATCATTAACAATTTGCCGGAATTAATGTATTTGAGCAAAAAGGTAAAAATAAAACGCCCTGAGAGAAAAACACCCATAGCCACCATATTATAATAGACAGCTGTTACATTATCTATACCAAGATTATAAGCATATTGGAAGATAAATGTCCAGCACATGATCTGTGCACCCACATAAAAAGCCTGTGCAATCACCCCCTCATAAAAACGAGGTACACGGGACAAGCGGCTAATTGAGGCTTTAATATGTAATTTTTTGTCATTTAATTCATTGACCGGCATCTTATATAAACTGATGACAATAAACATCAACAACACAAAGAATCCCAAGAACAGGTAAGGATTTCTGATTACCTCCAAGTCATGCGTTCGAATGGCGACTCTTTCGGCACTATTTAACGTGTCAAAAACAACGCCTCCTGATTGTAAAGATTGTAAAATAAGCACTTGCGCCGCAATCATCCCTGTTAGCGAACCAATCGGATTAAATGCCTGTGCCAGATTCAGTCGACGCGTAGCTGTTTCTTCAGGACCCATCGACAAAATATAGGGATTGGAAGTCGTTTCCAAAAAAGCCAGACCAAAGGTTAAAATATAGTAGGCAATCAGAAAAAAACCAAAAATTTCAAAGCGGGCAGCAGGATAAAACAAAAAAGCTCCGGCTGCATACAAGCCCAGACCAATAAGAATTCCCGTTTTATAAGAAAATCGCTTAATAAAAATAGCTGCAGGCAGTGCCATGGTAAAATAACCGCCATAAAATGCCAACTGCACCAATGAGGCTTCAAAGTTGGATATCATCATTACCCGCTGGAAAGCTGACACCATGGGATTGGTAATATCATTGGCAAACCCCCACAAAGCAAACAAGACAGTAATTAAGGCAAAGGGTATAATAAAATGCGAAGGCACTACGGATTTTTGCTGCTTTTTGTTTTCCATCGGTTTGGTTCTATAGTTATATTTTGTTTATTAGTAGTCAGTAGTCTGAATTATATAAAATGTGGTTAATTATTGTTAAAATATTGTTGTAAATTGCAAGACATCATTAATTTTGCTTCGCAAGAGATAAATGTTCGAGGTAGAATCAAAACTTTTAGACTTTTCTCTGTCCATATCATCTTCTGTATTCTTACCCCCCTAATACACCTGCGAAAGTTTCTCTGTCAATGTGGTAAATCTACTGTATATCTTTTCGTAAAGATGGTGATTTTTTTCATTGGGTTCAATAATTTGAGGCGTGTAATCGATATTCTCCCTGGCATGGGAAGGACTTTTAAACACGCCAGCTCCCGCAAAAGCAAAGAGTGCTGCTCCAAGCACTGTAGTCTCTTTTTGTGCGATCAGTTCAACAGGAATACCTGATACATCAGCACGGATCTGATTCCACAACCGATTCTTAGAACCTCCTCCCACAACAATCATCCTTTCAGCCTGAAAGCCTCCTGCCTCCTGCAACATCTCCAGATTTTTCCGTTGCAGGCAACTCAAAGCTTCGAGTGTAGCTCGAAAGACGCTACTCCGTTTGGTTTGTAAAGTAAGTCCAAAAAGTGTTCCCCGTGTATTATCAATAGCCCCCGGAAAAAACGTAGGATGCAGAAATACACCATTACTTCCAACAGGCTCGGCTACCGCCTCTTCTATCATGGTTTCCCATACTACATCCCCTGACATAGCTGTTTCCTTAGCAAAAAAATGGTTTTTGACCCATTCAATCACACCCGAAGCTATTGCATTAACACCCATATTGTAGCATCCCGGAATGGCATCAAACTCAGTTGTTATACCGGCTTCGAGTGTGTTTTTGTCAATGCTTGCCTTATTGGTTCTCACCATAAGAATTTCCCAAGTTCCGCTACTCAGAACAGGTACATTCTTATCAGCTCCTGAACCAAAGATGGCAAACTGCGTATCATGTCCGGCAGCTACAACAGGTACCCCTGCAGGAATCCCTGTTTGGGATGAAGCCTCTGAGGTAATTTGCCCAACGACCTCTCCGGCTGATACCATCCGTGGAAATTGTCCTGAAGAAAGACCGATGGAATCAAGAATTTTATCGGAAAATTGTTGTGTGGTTACATCGGTTAGCATCGAAGTGCCGGCCATGGTATTATCTGTCACCATCTCTCCGGACAAGTAATAGAGAAAAATCGAAGAAATAAATAACCATGCATCCATCTCTTCTAATACATTGGGTTCGTTTTCCTTCAACCAGATCAATTTATTGATGGTATTAATCGCCGCAGGCTGCACTCCATTGTTCAGATATAACTGCTGCAAAGGTATGTAGCGGTCAATATTCTCCATGATCGGGTTGGTTCGTTCACACTGCCAGGAGATCACAGGATAAAGCATGGTTCCGTCTTTCTTAAATGGTGCCCCATCAACACCAAAGGTCGTTACGGTAATCGCTGCAATCTGAGAACTATCAATCTTTGAGACAACTTCCCGGCAACAAGCAGATAGCTTTTCCCAAATTTCCCGGGCATCCCAAATCACCATCTGCGGATTATTCGGGTCTTTTTGGGTATTGTTTGGCATTGATTTAATTGCCAATATTTCTCCTTTGGTATTGATGGCTACAGCGCGGACATTAGTCGCTCCACAATCCATCACCACAACAATTTTATCAGTCATACACATCTATCCCTTTTACGATCTATTATTTACATTCTACTGTATTCTTCAAACAACCTATTATTTATACAATGGACCAAAATTATTACACGCCCTATAATCAGAACCCTCAGCATCCATACCAAAAGCATTCCATGTAGAAGGTCTGAAAATTTTTTCTGCATCCACATTGTGCATGCAAACCGGAATTCTCAACATAGAAGCCAGCGTAATCAGGTCAGCACCAATATGACCGTACGAAAAAGCCCCATGATTAGCGCCCCAGTTCGCCATCACCGAATATACATCTTTGAACATCGGCGAGTTATCTAATCTGGGAACAAACCATGTGGTTGGCCATGTAGGATTTGTTCTCTCACTCAACAAGCTGTTCACCTTCTCCGGGAGTTCTACTGTCCACCCTTCGGCAATTTGCATGACAGGACCCAGTCCTTTTACAAGATTAATTCTTGACATTGTCATAGGCATGCTTCCTCTTGTAAGGAAAGTGGAAGAATATCCTCCTCCTCTGAAGTACTCATCAATTGCAGGGCTCCATTTTGTTGCCTTCAGGCATCTTTCTACTTCATCTTCTGAGATATCCCGGAAAGGCTTCATCGCAGGTTCTCCATCCAACATTTGCTCCCCTGAACCATCCAATGCAGTAGAACCCGAGTTGATCAGGTGAATAATTCCGTTTTGTGCCAGACCTGTCAATTCTTCTCCTGTAACGCGTTTAACAGCTTCCGGACTCCAATACGTGCGTACATCAGAAAATCCTTGAGCAGTACCTGTCAACAGGTGTCCGAAGAGCATAGGAACCGCATTAAGACTATCATTTTCAGTAGCCACAACAAAAGCTTGCCTGATGCCATTCCAGTCAAACGAAGAATTCATGATTGATTCCATAAAATCGCCATTGGGAAAGTGGTCTGTCCATTGCCTCTGTCCCTGAAAACCAGAAGCGATAGCATTATGTCCGAGTGCTTCTTCTCCAAATCCCAGTTTTACCAACCGTGGATTTCCAATCATCAGGTCACGGCAAATGATGGTCATTTTGACCACAAACTCCCACTCATAATCTTTTCTTGTTTTATCTTTTTGTCGTTCTTTGGGATTATAATCTTTGCCTTCTTTACAATATTTACGAGTCCATTCCATTGCTTTTTTAAACTCTTCCGGATCGTAAATATTTTCGTTAATTCTTCGAGTCACCTCAGTCATATCCACATATTCATTTCTCATCCCCAGGTATTGCTGGAAAAAATCTTCATTCACAATAGAGCCTGCGATGCCCATAGAAACACCGCCAATAGAGAGGTATGACTTACCACGCATAGTTGCCACAGCAAGTCCGGATTTAGAAAATCGCAACAACTTTTGCTGCACATCTGTCGGGATCGATGTGTCCGAGGCATCTTGTACTTCCTGTCCATAAATACCAAAAGCAGGCAACCCTTTTTGTGTATGTCCAGCAAGTGCTGCCGCCAGATACACGGCACCCGGACGCTCTGTGCCATTAAACCCCCATATAGCTTTCGGTATTAAAGGATCCATATCAATGGTTTCACTGCCATAACACCAACAAGGTGTTACAGTGATAGAGACACCTACACCCTCTTTTCTGAATTTATCTGTTGTTGCCGCAGCCTCAGCGACACCTCCAATACAGGTATCAGCAATTATACACTCCACTTGAGAGCCATCAGGATGCCGCAAGTTTTCTTCAAGAAATTGTGCGCTTCTCTGTGCCATCCCCATTGTCTGTTCTTCCAGTGATTCTCTGACACCTCTTCTTCTTCCATCAATTGTTGGTCTGATACCTATTTTCGGATTTTCGCCAACCAGCCTGTTTCCCTGCATATTTATTTTAAATTCGTTCATGTTGATTCAGTTTTTATTTATTATATTTTTTTAACATCTATCAAAAATAGCTATTTTAAAATTATTTTGCAATTGATATAGTTTTTCATTTCCTTTGGTTTTTACAAATAACAGTTCATCTTTTCATGATTTAATTCATTACACAACAAACTGCCCTATTGCTTCTTCAGCATAACAACGAGCTTCCCTGTCTGTATGTATGTAACAATCCATATCAGGACACATGACAAAATC
>CAYSRH010000124.1:0-6397 GCA_964433245.1 uncultured Bacteroidales bacterium
ATTCGAACCGCCGTATGCGGTTTTGCAGACCGCTGCCTAACCACTCGGCCAAGAGACCCTGTTTTTACATTTACAGCTTTGCAAAATTACAAAATTTATCATAATACGAAAGCAAAAAACAGGTTTATCGTGTCATGGTGATACTTACCCTATCAATTTTACCCCCTATGGAGGGATTGAGTTTTGATACTTTTACCGTTGCCTCTTCTATTTGTTTACCAAAAGTTTTATACAAGGCACTTAATATACGACCGGCAATATTTTCCAACAAACAGGAAACTCCCCGCATTTCATTGTTCACAATATCATAGGCTGCCTGGTAATTCAAAACATCATCTAAACAATCTGATTCAGCTGCCTTTGACAGGTTTGTTTTGATCAACAAATGCACAACAAACTTATTGCCAACTACTTGTTCTTCTTTGTAATGACCATGGTAAGCGTAAAACTCCATGCCCTCAATTTCAATAAGCCCCATCTTTTTATACTTAAAATATGCCAGATCACATTAATTTCAATAAAACCTCTTAAATTTGCATCTTAAAATTTAAGGAAATACAAAGTTATGGATAAAAACGAGACAAAAAATTTTTTGGTACAAATCATTGAAAAGGATATTGAAAGCAACCCGAGAGTCCATACACGTTTTCCACCCGAACCAAACGGATACCTGCATATAGGGCATGCCAAAAGCATTTGCCTGAATTTTGGTTTGGCAGCTAAATATAAAGGCAAGTGCAACTTGCGTTTTGATGATACCAATCCGGAAAAAGAAGAGGTAGAATACGTTGACAGCATCAGGGAAGATATCAAGTGGCTGGGCTTTGACTGGGAAGACAGGGAATATTATGCTTCCGACTACTTTGAGCAGCTCTACAAGTGGGCAGTAAAAATTATTACAGCAGGCAAGGCCTATGTTTGTGATCTGGGACAAGAAAAAATCGCATCAATGCGGGGTACTCCTTTCCAACCCGGAGAAGAAAGCCCTTACAGAAACCGGTCGGTGGAGGAAAATCTTGATTTGTTTAAACGCATGCGTGATGGTGAATTCAAAAACGGGGAAAAATCACTGCGTGCCAAAATTGATATGTCCTCCCCCAATATGCACATGCGTGATCCTATCATGTATCGCATCAAACATGTGCCACACCACCGTACAGGAAATGACTGGTGTATATACCCCATGTATGACTTCACACACGGACAATCTGATTTTATTGAACAAATTACACATTCTTTTTGTACGCTTGAATTTGAAGTGCACCGGCCATTGTATGAATGGTATCTTGACCAGATTGCCGAACCCGGACAAGAAAGACCCAAACAGCGGGAATTTGCCCGGCTAAATCTGAATTATACGGTAATGAGTAAACGCCTGTTATTGGAACTTGTAAAAAGCAACTATGTTGCGGGCTGGGATGACCCCCGCATGCCGACCATCTGCGGATTACGCAGACGTGGTTATACACCGGCATCCATACGCAATTTCTCAGAGCGGGTAGGTGTTGCCAAACGGGAAAATGTTATTGATATGGGGCTTCTTGAATTTTGTATAAGAGAAGACCTCAACCGCACAGCACAACGTGTTATGGGGGTATTGAATCCGCTCAAAGTAGTGGTGACCAACTGGGAAGATGGAAAAACAGACTGGCTCGATGCTGTCAACAATCCGGAAGATGAAAGCATGGGAACCAGAAAGGTACCTTTTACCAAAGAAATTTTTATTGAACAGGAAGATTTCATGGAAGACGCCCCAAAGAAATTTTTCCGACTGGCTCCCGGACGTGAAGTACGCCTGCGTTATGCATATCTGCTTACCTGTAATGATGTAATAAAAAACAAGGAAGGCAATGTTGTTGAATTACATTGTACAATTGATCCTGACAGCCGGGGAGGAAATTCTCCCGATGGAAGAAAAGTAAAAGGAACGATCCACTGGGTTTCCACATCACATGCAATAGAGGCAAAGGTAAACCTTTACGATCGCCTGTTTGTAAATGAAGATCCATATGATGTACCCGAAGGAGGGCATTTTACTGATTCCCTGAATCCGGAAAGCCTGAAAATCGTACAAGGATTGTTGGAGCCATCACTTGAAACAGCAAAGCCTGAAGAAAAATTCCAGTTTGAACGCCTGGGCTATTTTTGTGTAGATAAAGCCAGCAAAAAAGAACAATTGACCTTTAACCGTACAGTTACATTGCGGGACAGTTGGGCAAAAATTTCAGGCAAACAATAATTTCTGATCCTATGCGTATAATTCTGATTATCATTCCTTTATTTCTGTTTTTTCCGGATGCTGATGCACAAAGAAGCAGACAAAAAGAACTGCCTGAATCGCCCCGACTCATTGTGCAAGTTGTGATTGATCACATGAGTATTGATTATTTGTACCGCTACCAGGATATTTTTTCCGAAGGGGGGTTTAAAAAACTGATGAATGAAGGTTTCTATATCCGCAATGGATATCATCCTTATCCTGTTGATCAGTATGCGTCCGGATACGTTGGTATAACAACAGGAACAATACCTGCCATACATGGAATGATTGGTGATACCTGGTATAACCGATTGCAGGAAATCGTTGTCAATGCAACAGAAGACAAAGACTATGATGCTGTCGGAGGAGGCTTCGGTAGTGGTTCTTTTGCCCCGACCCAAATGCTTTTCCCTTCTTTTTCTGACCGGTTGAGGTTACTCTCACAATTCAGAAACAAAGTGTACAGTGTTTCTTTATTTAACAATGCCGCCATCCTGACTTCCGGTTTCTCAGCCAATGGTGCTTTTTGGTATGACAACAAAAAAGGGAATTGGGTGTCAAGTTCATATTACTATGATACCCTGCCCGGGTTTGTAACTGATTTCAACAACAAAGGCATTCAGGATATTTATATGGAAAAAGAGTGGCAAACCTTTTATTCCATAGGTGATTATAAAGCCTCAATGCCTGACGATAGCCGGTATGAATCAGGGCTAAACAATCAATACACATTTCCTTACCAACTTTCAAAACTGCAAAAAAAATACGGTTATGATTTGTTAAACATGACTCCTTTTGGAAATACCTTCACAAAAGAATTTGCCATTTCATTGATCTATGACGAACAACTGGGGCGAGGAGAACATACGGATTTTCTTTCAATCGTATTCTCTGCCAACCGTGCCATAGAAGATAAGTTCGGTCCAAAATCGGTAGAAATGCAGGACACATGGATAAGGCTTGACAATGAGATCGAACACCTCATTCAATTTTTAGAACAACAATTTGAGAAGGAGAATGTACTCATCGTTGTTACTTCCGGTTCAGGAACAGCCCAAAAGATCGATTATCTCAGGGACCATAAAATACCGGCAGGTCATGTAAACACAAGGGCAGCTCTTGCTTTGTTAAGAAGTTATCTGAATATTCTGTATGGTCAAAACGACTGGGTTCCATTTTATCATCAAAAACAATTTTACCTGAACCATAAAGCCATAGAAGACAATGGCATAGACTTTTCTGATATTCAACACAAAGCAGCAGATTTTCTTGTTCAGATCACGGGAATCGCTGATGTCATAAAGTCTGAAAGCATAAAAAACAGCAGTTTTCAGGGCACTTATTATGAAATGTATCAGAATGGTTTTTATCCTGAACGTTCCGGCGACCTGACTCTTGTATTTGAACCCAACTGGTGTGAGAGAGTCGGAACAAAAGATATGTACGACTATGAACAAAGGGTGCCGGTTTTTCTATACGGATGGAAAGCCCCAAAAATCACATTAGACAGAGAGGTTTCTGTTACTGACCTTGTTCCTACAATCTACCGGATGCTCAACATACCTGTTCCAAATGGCACATTTGGGAATATTATTCCGGAATTGTTTTCTTCTGAAAAATATTAATCTGGTTATCATGAAAAACTATTTTCATGAACTTACTAAAATTCTGCATTTTTGGGTGTTCGTGGGAATGGGATCACATCGCGGATATTGGTCATTCCTGTAACAAAGAGCACCAAACGTTCAAAACCTAATCCAAACCCACTGTGAGGCACAGTTCCGTACTTTCGGGTTTCCAGATACCACCACATATCTTTTATCGGAATATTCATTTCTTTGATTCGGGCTTCTAACTTTTCATGGTCAGATTCTCGTTCAGAACCACCGATAATTTCACCAATACGGGGAAAGAGCACATCCATGGCACGGACAGTCTTTTTGTCCTCATTCTGCTTCATATAAAAAGCCTTGATATCCTTTGGATAGTCCGATAAAATAACCGGTTTTTTAAAATGTTGTTCAACTAAGTACCGTTCATGTTCAGCCTGCAAGTCCACGCCCCAGGAAACAGGATATTCAAATTTCTGCCCTGACTTTTCCAAAATTTTGATCCCCTCTGTATAGGAAAGCCGCACAAACTCATTGTCTGCAACAAAAGCAAGACGCTCTAAAAGCCCTTTGTCAACAAAGCTGTTAAGAAAATCCAGATCATCTTTACAATTTTCCATTGCATAACGGATCAGGTATTTGACAAAATCTTCCGCCAGGTCCATGTTGTCATGGATATCATAAAAAGCCATTTCCGGCTCAATCATCCAGAATTCTGAAAGATGCCTGGGGGTATTTGAATTTTCTGCCCTGAAAGTTGGTCCGAAAGTATATATCTCTCCCAGTGCTGTTGCCCCAAGCTCACCTTCAAGCTGTCCGGAAACCGTCAAACTCGTTTCCTTCCCGAAAAAATCTTTTTTATAATCTATCTGTCCGTCTTCTGTTTTGGGAGGATTTGCAGGATCCAGTGTGGAAACCCGGAACATCGCACCTGCTCCTTCACAATCAGAACCGGTAATGATGGGGGTATGCAGATACACGAATCCCTTTTCATTAAAATAGTGATGAATGGCAAAAGCCAGTGCATGACGGATACGAAATATAACACCAAAGACATTGCTTCTTGGTCGCAGGTGAGCAATTTCACGAAGGAATTCCATGCTATGCCGTTTGGGTTGCAATGGATAAGTTTCCGGATCTGCTTTCCCGTATAACTCAATCTGCTTAGCAAGTATTTCAACACTCTGCCCTTTCCCCATGGATTCGACCAGTTTTCCGGATACCGCAACCGAAGTTCCTGTTGTCAATGCCTGTAACAATTCTTCATCAAATTTTGTAACATCCAGTACTGCCTGCATATTATGAATACAAGAACCATCATTTACAGCAATAAACACAACATTTTTACTGTCTCTTTTGGTTCTTATCCATCCTTTTATAAGCACCTCGCTATCTACGATGCCGGATTGAAATAATGCTTTGATTTTGCTTCTTCTCATAGCTGATTATAAATAAAAATCTGATTGATAACATACTACATTCTTCGGGAACAAAGCCCAAACAGATGACAAAAGTACAAATTAACCTGAACAGAAACACATAAACATCAGTGAATTTATTGCAACTCATATGAAACAGACCATATCATTTTTCGTTATCAACCCATGACTGAATAACAACTATTTTTGTTCAGCTGTTTTATTTGTTGTATCTTTATTCTTGCTGTGAAAAAAACATTGTACTTAATTCTGTTTATTTTTCCTTTTGTTGTATGGGCACAACATAGGAATAGTGTTTCCATAACTGTTACCAAAAATTTTTCACAACAGGCATTTAAATTTGATGAGTTCTCCGAAACTCAATTAAACTGTTATGAAAGTAGTCCAGCATATTCTGTTAAAGTGATAATGAAGGATTTTTTTCGCCCCTATATTTTTACATGGGAAACACCTTATGGAGGAGACACCACCATTCATTGTTGTGAAGAACTGGGAGTTTATGAAGGACACTTCTATGATGACAGAGGAAAACGTTATAAATATCAAGCAGTTATAACAGACGGACCGGATACTTTCAAGCTTTATAATATTTATATAGGAGCATATCAGTGGAATTTTTATGACACTGTTGGCGATAATCGTACCGGAATGTTTCTCATCTCTGCACCTCCGCCGCTGGAAGTTGATACAGCAGAGATAAAACCACCGTCCTGTCAGGGAGTTAAAGATGGCTATATTCGTCCCATATATTCCGGAGGAAACGATTCTTACCTTTTCTCTTATTGGAAGACTGACGATGGCAGTGGCATTCAGCAATACCTGCTTTCACAAGACAGTTTGTCTCCCGGACTGTATGATGTCAAAGTAACGGATTACAAGGGTTGCACAGGCGCAGGAAGTTTTTCAGTACCAGAAGCGGAACCTGTACTTATTGATCAGATTGAAAAAAGAGCATCTTCCTGTGTTACACTTGATGACGGATACATTGAAGTTACAGCCAAAGGAGGAAGAGCCCCTTACTCTTATCTGTGGGATACCGATAATGGCGATGGCTTGTATCTTATTGCAAATCCCCAAACTACGCTTGC
>CAYSRH010000125.1:0-6389 GCA_964433245.1 uncultured Bacteroidales bacterium
AGGGTCTTCAAAAAAAAATCCTCCAACCCAAAAACTTAAATAAACAATAATGGGTATTACAGGAGGAAAGCTGATATTTGCTGCCAATACAACAATCACTTTATTCAGCCGGAAAAAATATGCCAACATAATGGCTGTGATCATTTGATACCCCCATATGGGAACAATGCCCATAAAAACTCCAAATCCAACAGCCAAGGAAAGCTTCAGATTACTTTCCTTTGTTCCGATAATTTGCTGCCATCCTTTCTTTCGAATACCACGAATATACATTGCAGGTCGAAAATACAAAAAAGCAAACACAACGAGAATTGTATTCAACACACTGATTCTAAGAAAATCTTTTACCGGACGAAAATGTGATATTCTGGATTCTTCAGATGCATAATACACCTGTACAGGAATACTAAGCACCGGGATTCCCGCCCAGGCAGTGCGTACCATGACTTCTATTTCAAATTCAAATTTTTTCGTAAAAAATGTCATTTCCGCCATTTTTTGAATAGGATAAAGCCGGTATCCTGACTGTGTATCAGGAAGTACGATACCTGTTTCAACACGATACCAAAAATTGCTGAATTTATTACCAAAAGAACTTTTCCCCGGGACATTTTCCCGGGACATATCACGGGCACCTACAATAAGTGCTCCGGGATTTTTTTCCAACATATCAAGAAAGTCCGGCAAATCTTCCGGCATATGTTGTCCATCCGAATCAATGGTAATGGCATATTCATATCCTAAAGACAAAGCATATTTGAATCCGTTACGCAAAGCCATTCCTTTGCCTTCGTTTTTCTCATGGCTGATCACTTTACAATCCGGGAAAGAAGATAAAACAGAAGCTGTGGCATCTGTAGAGCCATCATTTACAACGATCACATTACAGGTATATGCCAATATTCCTTTTATAACCTCCGGCAATGCAGCTGCATTGTTATATGTGGGCATAATAACACAACACCGCAATTTATCAAATTTATTTTGCATCAAATTATTCACAAAAAGCAGCCCTCATTTTTAGATACCTTGCCTTTTCACTTGTTATTGTTGCCGTTACATGCATTGCACCCTGCAATCTTGAAACAATGGATATAGTAACACTTAATATATTATCTTTCTGCGGATTATGCATTGAAAGAAATTTACATTCCTTTGCTTCAGACAGACGTAAGGAAGCACCATAATGTTGCTCTAAGCATTTCTTGATCAACATCATCTGGCATACCCCGGGTGTAACAGGCATATCAGGAAAATGACCCTTATAAACAGGATGTTCATTGACACTCTTTACTTTATAAAGCAAATCATCCGGTGTGTTCTCCTCTTTATGAATTAATTCAAAAAGACCATTTAACAGTTCTCCCATGTATTTTTTTTTACAGATTAACTTTATCCATTTTCAAAGAAAAGCGTAATCTTTTGTCATAACTTTCAATTCGGACCGGGTATTGTGTCTTTCCGTATGCAATGTTTATTACCATACGTTTCCCCCATCGATATCCAATAATTGTCTTCACTTGTCCTTTCACACTACAATATCCTCTCACCCACCGGTCATGATCCCTCACAGAATAGGCACATCCGCTATCACAGGATTCAGCATAATAGGGTGTGAATCCGGAAGGTGATTCTATCAAAAAACGTATCTTCCTGACAAAGGAATTCAAAAACCGTCGCTTGTTCATTGGTTCAATACAGTGAACCACTTCGTAATCAGTTTTTCTGATAATCATATCAAAAAAACTAATTCCCATATCTGAAAGGAAGCTTACTTTGTATAATGAATCTATATTTGCCAGCACCAGTAATCCACCAAAGGATTTATTAAAAATATTAAGATTTGCTTTATATACAACACGTTCCCCGTCTTCAAGTATAACAGGTTGTTCAACAGCACAAGACATGTCAGATTGTATCCCCCCTTTTTTTTGGGTCATACATCCTGTGACCATGATACTAATTATTAATATTAAAAACAGATGCAGGGATCGGCTCATTGATCTTTCGGTTTTCAAAATGTATTAAAGTGTAATCGGCATTGGGTTCCATCATTTTTATCTTCTCCAGGGAGAGAGAGGCTTTATCAAAATACATATGCATTTCTTTTATTACTTTGGCAACTTCAGGGTTGGTGGAAACCAATTGAATAAAATATTCAGTATTGCTCTCAAAAAGGAAGGTCTCAAAACCTTCCTTTTCCATGATTTCACCTGTTACAGATGCAACGATGATATCATTGACATGTTGAAAAATCCGGTTTCCTTTTATTTTCATTTCACTACTTTTCTCATCATCTTTTATAAGAAGATTTCCATCTTTTATAACAACGACATACGAAAAAGGGTCTGTGTACTCCCATCGCAATGAATTCTCTTTTTTAAACCAGAACTTTCCTTTCGTAACAACATTCATGTCCAAGAAACTCATATGTTTCTCCTGAACAAAGTCACTATGAATGGAATGTAAAGACTTTGCCATCCCATCCAATTTCTTTCCAACACCTTCAATATCAGCAACCGGAATAAAATTCTTTTGTGCTGTGGAGAAGACAGAAAATAGTAAAAACAAAAAAACGAATGATCTACGTTTATCCATCATCATTTGATTTTTAATTCGAAGCGAAAATTATAGAAAATAGACCTAATTAAAAAGGAGAAAAGGAAAAAAGAACTACCGTTTAAAAAGTTCCTCAATGGTTAAAAAAGAATAATTTTCTTTCTTCAGGTACTGAATATAGGAATCCAGCACCTTATGGATTCCTTCAATCCGATCGTGTAATAATACGATGCTCCCCGGCTTTGTTTTACGGATCAATCTTTGTAAAAGCCTCTCCGGATTTTGTGTTACTGTATCAAAGGATCGCAATGACCAGCCGATTACTTCAGGTTTCATCCGTTTCACTGCCCTTGCAATCATAGGATTGGTTACGCCAAAAGGCGGGCGAAAATAATGTTTCCCTTCCGGCGAAAATTGTTCTATCAAATCTTTTGTAAGTTTTATTTCCCGTTCAATAAGCCCCGGGGGCTTCAAAGGAGAAAAGAAATGATGTTGGTATGAATGATTCCCTATGATATGCCCGTCAGCAATCATTTGATTTAAAATATCCTGCTGATTTTCTGCTTTTTTTCCAATAATAAAAAACGCAGCTTTCACATCATGTTCTTTCAATACCTGCAAGACTTTCTTTGTTTCAACAGGATCAGGTCCGTCATCAAAAGTAAGGCAGATTTGCCTTTTCCCTGTTGGTATCTTGCAAGTAGCACGAAGGTAGAAATTGCTACAAATAAAGGCAGATCCATAAAAGCAGGAAAATAAAAACAATCCCACAGGGACTATCAATAAATATGGAGGGAAATCATCACAGAACAACCTTCCCAAAAGAAAAATCAGGTTAAGAACAAGAAACAAGAAAAGTGCCCTTCGGTAAGTTAGCATGATGACAATAAAATAAAAGCATGATTTTTATTATCGTCCTGATTGTATATTAAAATCCGTTGAATTTTCTTATCATTTTTATTTGTTCCAATCTGCATATTGGCAGGGACTTTTCCTGATCTCAATATGATGCAGGCAAGCCAAAAGCCAAAAGAAGAAGCTGTGTCATATTCTCCGCAATAGTGTTTATAGTATGCATGGTTCAATGAACTAAAAAATCCATCTTTCAACAAATCATAATACTTATCTGTTCTTTTATCACCATTATAACCAAACAACACCATATCAATATCATTCAATCCAAGACCTGCTTTTTTCAATTGTGACAGAACTCTATTTTCCAGAACATTTACACTCTCTGTGCGATGCACAATTTCCAGCATGTCAAGGGTTGCATAAGTTGATTCTGTGCGGGTCTTTGACAACAAAAAAAATGCAGACCCTTCTCCCGGAATGCACCCATCAGTTTTGGCAGGATATATTTCTAAATTATCAAAAGGCTCTTCTTTCCATAATGCTATACGTTTTTTAAGGTCATAGTTTTCCTGTGTAATTTCATCAATTCCTCCAACAAGTACATTATTTACTTTCCCTTCCTTAAGTAAAAGTTTGGCATCGAGAAGTGCCAATTCAAAAGAAACAGTTTTATGAACATAGGCAACATTGTAGGCATGGCATTTTGTGGTAATTCCCACATGAGCTCCGATGGTGTTGTGTGTTGACTGAATAAAACTTGTAGGTGTAAGAAGTTCTTCATTATTCCGGATCATTTTATTCAGAAACTTTTCTGTATCCTCGAGGCATCCCAATCCGGTTCCTGTCAGAATAGCCTCCGGGGTTTGAATATTTGCTTCTCTAAGACATTCAATGGCCGTGCTGGATCCTGATTTAATGATCCGGCTCATCCGTCGTAAATCTATTGGTTGAAAATAAGCCTTAAAATCCGGCAAAACCGTCTTCATCATGGTCGTATAGGAAAGTATATCTTCCGGAATATTCTTTTCCTTGAATGTATGTTGAGGAGAAATAGCCTCTGCTCCATTAATAAAAACTGCCATACACTATATTTTTGAAAAAATTAATGTTGTATCATTTCCTCCAAAACCAAAAGAGTTGGACATCACATTTTTCACTCCGGTCTGCCTAAGCAATTCTGTCTCCGGAATAAGACCGACCTCATGAATAGGATTCTTAAAATTCAGGTTAGGGAAAATCATATCCCTGTCAATTGCCAAAACAGAATAGACGGCTTCTATTGCCCCTGACGCTCCCAATGTATGTCCTGTAAATGCTTTGGTTGAACTAAACATCGGAACTTGTTCGCCAAACAATTTTTTTATGGCAATGCCTTCCGTTAAATCATTGTTCCCCGTTCCTGTTCCATGCACATTGATATATTGTATATCAGAGATTTTTAATCCTCCTTCATCCAATGCATTTTTCATTGATAAATAAGGACCTGTTCCTTCCGGAGATGATGCTGTTTGATGATAAGCATCATTGCTGTTCGCATAACCGGACAAGCTTGCATATCTTTTTTTATTTTTTGAAGCCTCTTCTGACTCAAGCACCAGCATGCCGGCTCCTTCCCCAAGATTCAGCCCCATGCGATCTTCATCAAATGGCGTACAATGTCCGGGATTGAGTATCATCAATGTTTTAAACCCATTGATCGTAAACTTAGATAATGAATCAGTTCCTCCGACAATCACACGGTCCAATATTCCATGTTTAATGAGTCTGGCACCAAGAAGAATAGAATTGGCCCCACTACTGCATGCCGTACTTATCGAACTTAAAAAATCATATGCTTTAAAATAATCTGCCACACGTTCTGTCGTATATCCACAATGATGAGAGTGGATAAAGTCCACATTTTTCCCGATGTTTCCATAGTGTACTTCGCTCTTGTCCATACCCCCAACAGTGGTACCGACAATGACACCTGTTTTTAATGAAGGGTCAGGCGAAAGGATAGCATCTTTACACGCTTCTTTTGCAGCGTATATAGCCAACAATGTCGTACGTGGATAAGAACAATCATCTTCTAAACCAAGGTGCTTTATTAATTGTTGTGTTGATAATGACACCTCCCCACATAACAATTCATCTTTATGTATTGTTTGCAGGTGACGTAAATGAAATATCCCTGACATTTTGCTTTGCAATGCATTCAGATTTCCCTGCACATCAGTTCCTATGGCAGAGATAACACCTATTCCTGTAATAAAAACCTTTTTTCCCTGATCGTAATGCATTCGATATTATTTCTGGTTATCAAGGATAAATTGGGCCATTGTTTCTACCGATACAAATATTTTTTTTCCATCCTGGGGATTTTCAACTTTAATCCCATATTTACGCTCCAACAAAACGATCAGTTCAAGTGCATCAATAGAGTCTAAGCCCAGTCCATCGCCAAATAAAGGGGATTTTTCATCAATATCGTCAGGAGACATGTCTTCGAGATTCAACTGATCGATAATTTGTTGTTTCAGTTTTTGAATTAACTCATCCATCTGTACCTTAGTTATTTAAAGTTATAATTATACAATTCCATTATGTTCCGGGAGGTAAATTTACAATTATTTCTGTTTCGGGCAACTAAATATAGCATGGATTCATACTCTTTATCCCCCACATAATTCACCCAACCGGCAAGAATCCAATTGATTTCTCTGTTTGTCAATACAGTTTGCACATGCTGAAAGAGTTCTTCAGCATTGAACTTTTCAGCAACAAAAAACAGATTTTCCCCTCTGAAACCATATTTGATCGATATTTCTCCAATCATTATATTGGGTAAAGTATAAACAAAAAGTGCCGGACTTGGAATCCCGGCCACAGATTCAAAATATTTTTTATCCGTAGGTGTTGTCGCTTCTGAATTTCCTAATACAATAGATCGGAAGAGCGTCGTGTAGGGAAAGAGTGTAGATCTCGGTGGTCGC
>CAYSRH010000126.1:0-6354 GCA_964433245.1 uncultured Bacteroidales bacterium
CCTTTCTGTTGTACCGATGAAATAAATACATAAGAGATTCCTTCCGGGATATCTGTTTCCATTTCTTCCCTTAATTCCTGGTCTGTCAAATCAGCTTTGGAAATAGCCAGAATTCTTTTCTTGTCAAGTAGTTCCGGGTTGTATCGTTTGAGTTCGTTCAATAAAGTTGCATATTCTTTTTTGATACTATTGGTATCACAAGGAATCAAAAAAAGTAAAATTGCATTTCGTTCAATATGTCTCAGGAAACGGGTTCCCAGTCCCTTACCTTCTGCTGCTCCTTCAATAATTCCGGGAATATCAGCCATTATAAAAGAGCGATCATCCCGATACGAAACGATCCCCAGGTTCGGGGTCAAGGTAGTAAAAGCATAATCAGCAATTTTGGGTTTTGCTGCAGAAACGACAGAAAGCAATGTGGACTTTCCTGCATTGGGAAACCCGACCAATCCCACATCAGCCAGCACTTTTAGTTCCAAAACGAACCACCCTTCTTTTCCTTCCTCTCCGGGTTGTGAAAAACGGGGTGTTTGATGCGTTGATGATTTAAAAAAAGCATTCCCCATGCCCCCGCGTCCTCCCTTCAACAGGATCAACTCTTCTCCGTCCTTCGTAATTTCTCCTATAACTTCTTCTGTTTCCATATTTTTGGCAACAGTTCCAAGGGGAACTTCTATATATTGATCTTTCCCATCTGCCCCTGTCATTAAATTACGTGCACCCGTATTTCCATCTTCAGAAAAAATATGACGCTGGAATTTCAGATGCAGGAGTGTCCACATATGCGCATTACCCCGAAGAATAATATGTCCTCCCCTTCCCCCATTTCCTCCGTCCGGACCTCCCTTTGTCGTAAGCCGATTTCTTAACAGGTGTGTAGAACCTGCTCCTCCATGACCGGAACGGACAAAAACTTTTACATAATCAATAAAATTATTTTCAACCATATCATCAAATAAAACAGGAGATGCCTGCAATGTTATTCACAGCAAAAAAAATTCTGCTTTGTTTTTACAGTGAATCAATAAGCTTGCAAACATCCACAAAGATATCATCAATATTACCTATTCCATTCAATGGTATATATTTCCCTTTTGATTGATAGTAATGAATTACCGGAGAGGTTTCTTTATCATAGACCTTGATTCTGTTTTCAATAATCATTTCATCTTTGTCATCTTCCCTTCCGCTTTCTTTTCCCCGTAAAAGAAGTCGTTTAACCAATTCATCATGATCTACTTCAAGGGATATCATCGCTGATATTGACATGTTATTTTTTTCCAATAACTCATCCAATGCTTCCGCTTGTTTCACTGTTCTGGGAAAACCATCAAAAATAAACCCGCTGGTGTCTTTACACTTGTTTATTTTCGATTCTATCATGCCGATAACTACCTCGTCAGGAACAAGTTCTCCTTTATCCATATAGGCTTTGGCTTCTTTTCCCAATTTTGACTGATTTCCTATCTCTCCCCTCAATAAATCTCCCGTTGACAGATGTGTGAGATTGTATTTTTCAATTAATTTTACTGCCTGTGATCCTTTGCCGGCTCCCGGAGGACCGAATAATACCAAATTTAACATGATTTTTATTTTATATGGTTACTGATTGATTAAAACTTCCCTATATAATGTCTGCAAGAAAAGTCCAAATTCTTCGTTACGCTTGTCCGAAAAATGTTCTTTTATGTATTTTCCCTTATAGTATATCGTCTCATCCTGATGCAAAAGACAATCCGGCTTTTCTTCAATCTTTATCACCTGCATTTAAACTCCGGATTTTATAAATAATAATTTCTTTTTTACCGAGATTATACAAAAATAAGAATATTGTGCATTATTTTTGCCTCAAAATAAAAAACTAATAAAAAAAACATCATTATGCAAGCGAAAATTAGTATTATCATGGGCAGTACTTCTGACCTGCCTGTAATGAAAAAAGCAGCAGATTTTCTGAACTCTATGGAGATTCCATTTGAAATCAATGCTTTATCAGCACACAGGACTCCTGAGCAAGTTGAAGATTTTACAAAAAATGCAGCAAACAGAGGAATTAAAGTGATTATTGCTGCTGCAGGAATGGCAGCCCACCTGCCCGGTGTTATTGCGAGTATGACCCACCTGCCTGTTATCGGTGTTCCGATAAAAGCCTCTTTGGATGGTGTTGATGCGCTTTACAGTATTGTGCAAATGCCTCCGGGAATTCCTGTAGCAACAGTTGGGATTGATGCCGCACAAAATGCTGCAATCCTTGCCACACAAATGCTTTCTGTTAATGACAAAGAGATGACAGAAAAACTATGTTCTTTCAAATCCGGATTAAAGGAAAAAATCGTACAGGCCAACAAAGAATTGAAGGATGTGAAGTATCCTTACAAAACGAACTAAGAAAGAAATAAAAATTATTTTTGCGTCTGATCTTTAACCCTTTTTTCTTTTTTCTTTACAAGAAAATGTTTGTTTACCCAACCGGGAAGCATAATGGCGCCAATGAATAAATAGGGGTAGTAACTTATGAAACGCCACAACAAGGCCATTGCTACTGTAACAACAGGCACAAGATGTGCTTCTACAACAATAAAATCAGACAGGTAACGCGTAAACACAAATTCAGCAAATCCGCTACCTCCGGGCGTAGGACTCACCAACATCATGATCCACATCACCAACTGCCTCGCAAAAATTGCAAAATGATCGGGAACAACGAGAAACGCTAACAACATTGCATTGACAACCCAATACCTGGAAGTCCAGGATAAGGCAGTAGCAAGAAAAGTTTTAAACCAGAACATAAAGGGCTTGCTCTTCAATTCTTTAGAACTAAGAATAATATCTGTCCCTGCCTCATCTGCACCATGCCGCCATCTTCTTAAAAATGGCAATCTAAAAATCCATAAAAGCAACCATTTGAGTCCCCGGGGATTAAAAAACAATCCGTAACTGACAAAACAGGTATATATAAATTTCACAGAATAACCGATCAAGGCAAACCAAAAAAACGAATTCGGAAAATGTCCGCCTGTTCCATCTACAATAAAGAGCTGATCAACACCAACAAGAAGAATCAGCAAAGGGAACATAAGAATAAAATACAACTCATCCAAAAAAGATGTCGCCATGACCACTGCGGAGCTTTTTCCTACACTAACTCCCTCTTTATTAACATATAAAATAGCAACTCCCGTGCCCCCGATAGCAGAAGGTGTCACTGCAGAGGTGAATTCCCATAAAAGAATTACCCGGATGGACTGCATCCATGTCAATTCTCCTCCTGTTAATATCTTGATCCGAATCACATAGCCAATATCCCGAATAATCATCAATAAAAAAGCAAGCGACAGGAACCAATAGGTTATTGTTGTGGGCTTTAGTACGCCAAGTACCTCAGGGTCATATTCCCTGTAAAGCATATAAAAAACATAACCCAAACCTATTATAATAGGAATAATAGCCCTGCCAGCCTTAACTGCCCCCAATGGGTTTTCTGTCTTTTTCTGTTCAATCATCTGTTTGTTCTGATTTTGCTGCAAAGATATAAAGGTTATGTTTTCTTTCCTTGAAAAAGACTACAAAATCAGGAAGTCTCTCGCTCCGGTGCATCAAAGATGACCGATACATAAAAATGACATTGCCTTTTTTATGTATTATTGATTATTGAAAACTATTTCTCCCCTGTCGTTAACATCAATCACGACAGGAATATCTTTGTTGATATTGCCTGCAAGTATCTGCTTAGACAATTCATTGAGTATCATTTTTTGCACCATCCTTTTTACCGGTCTTGCCCCGAACTGGGGATCATAACCTCTTTCCGCCAAAACATCAATCGCCCGGTCAGTGATCTCCAACATCAACTCATGTGCCAGTGTTTTTTTCAACAAGGCGATCTGAAGTTTCATAATATCCCTGATCTGTTCTTTGTCCAATGGCTTGAACATGATGATATCATCAATCCGGTTCAAAAATTCAGGACGTATCGTTTGTTTCATCAGGTTGAATATTTCGCCCCTGGTTTTTTCAAAGATTTCCTCTTTGTTTGCTTCCGTCATCGCCGCCATATTCTGTTGAATAATGTCAGAGCCCACATTGGAAGTCATGATAATGATTGTATTCCTGAAATTAACAGTACGTCCTTTGTTATCAGTTAAGCGACCATCGTCCAAAACCTGTAAGAGGATATTGAACACATCAGGATGCGCCTTTTCTATTTCATCCAGAAGGACAACAGAATAGGGTTTCCTTCGCACCGATTCAGTCAATTGCCCTCCCTCCTCGTAACCAATATATCCGGGAGGAGCACCTACAAGGCGAGATACGCTGTGGCGTTCCTGGTATTCGCTCATATCAATACGGGTCATCAGGTTCTCGTCATCAAACAGATATTCAGCGAGCGCCCTTGCCAGTTCGGTTTTTCCCACCCCTGTGGTTCCAAGGAAAATAAAAGACCCTATCGGGCGTTTGGCATCCTGCAATCCGGCACGGCTTCGCCTGACAGCATCAGAAACAGCAATGATCGCTTCCTCCTGTCCAACCACACGTTTATGGAGTTCCTGTTCCAAATAAAGCAGTTTTTCCCGTTCGCTTTGTTTTAACTTAGTGACCGGAATACCTGTCCAACGGGCAACTACTTCAGCAATATCATCAGCATCAACCTCTTCTTTGATCATCTTTCCATTCGATTGAAGGCTCTGTAATTCCTTGTTTTTATTCTCAATCTCCTCTTCAAGTTGTTTGATCTTTCCATAGCGTATTTCTGCGACTTTATCGTAATGACCTTCCCGTTCAGCCTTTTCTGCTTCAAATTTGAAAGTTTCAATATCCGATTTACATTTTTGTATTGCCTCAACGATATTTTTTTCATTTTGCCACTTTGCGCGTTGCCTGTTACGTTCTTCTGTCAAATCAGCGAGTTCTTTGGAAAGCGACTTGACCTTGTTTTTATCACCTTCTCTTTTTATTGCTTCCCGTTCGATCTCAAGCTGCTTGATACGTCTTTCGATCTCATCAATCTCCACCGGCACTGAATTTATTTCCAGTCGTAGTTTGGCTGATGCCTCATCAATGAGGTCTATGGCCTTGTCCGGAAGAAACCTGTCATTGATATAACGGTGCGAAAGTTCCACAGAAGCAATAATTGCCTCATCCTTGATTCTGACTTTGTGATGCGACTCATAACGTTCTTTTAGTCCACGAAGAATAGAAACAGCATCCACAATATCCGGTTCATCAATCATCACAGGCTGAAAACGACGCTCCAGGGCTTTGTCTTTTTCAAAATATTTCTGGTATTCATCCAAGGTTGTGGCTCCAATGGCCCGAAGTTCTCCGCGTGCCAGTGCCGGCTTTAAAATATTGGCAGCATCCATGGCACCTTCTCCTTTTCCTGCTCCCACGAGCGTGTGTATTTCATCAATAAAAAGAATAATATCACCACTGGCATCCACAACCTCTTTCACAACAGCTTTTAATCTTTCTTCAAATTCGCCCTTGTACTTTGCTCCGGCAATCAATGCCCCCATATCCAGTGCAAAAAGATTTTTGTTCTTTAAGTTTTCCGGTACATCATTGCTGATAATACGGTGTGCGATCCCCTCTGCAATTGCTGTTTTCCCTGTTCCCGGCTCACCAATAAGAATGGGATTATTTTTTGTTCTGCGAGAAAGAATTTGCAGTACACGTCGAATCTCCTCATCCCGACCGATGACAGGGTCTAACTTTCCGGAACGTGCCTGTTCATTCAGATTGATCGCAAATCGGTTCAATGCATTGAAGCTGTTTTCGGCAGATGGCGATTCTACTTTCTGTCCTTTTCGCAATTCTTCTATGGCTTTTTTGAGTTCTTTTTCCGTGATTCCGCTATCTTTTAATAGCTGGGAAACGCTATCGCCTGAAGATAATATTCCCAGTATAATATGCTCAATACTTACATATTGGTCACCATAATCCTTTGAAAAATGAATTGCTTTCTGTAAAGCCTGAGAAGAGTTTTTTGAAAGATATTGTTCGCCTCCACTTACCTTTGGATAAGATTCAACAACCTTGTCCAAAGCTGTAATGACAGGGCTTGTTGAAACAGATAATTTCTGAAAAATAAAATTCAGCACATTTTCTCCATTGGCAAACAAGCCTTTTAGCAAATGTCCCGGTTCCACAGCCTGGTTGTTGTTTGCCATCGCTATCTGAAAAGCCTGTTGAATGGCCTCTTGTGATTTTATTGTAAATTCATTTAAATTCATTGCCTATATACTTTTAAATTATTTCCACTTACACCTTCATCTGTTTAAAATTTACGACCATACTTTCGATTGGGTACACATTTTAATCATAGCTGCGTGTGTGTCTCAATATTAATTT